>JADFPY010000025.1 GCA_022562085.1 candidate division KSB1 bacterium
CGGACTTCACGATGGCTAAAGGCCAATATCTGTTGCACCATCTTTTTGCCGTGGGTTGTCGTTTTTATGACTTCTTGTAAATCAGCGTGGGCCTGACTCTTCGGGGGCACCTCATCCAGAGCCATGTCGACATAGCCATGGATTACTTGCAGGATATTGTTGAAATCATGGGCGATACCGCCGGCCAAGGTTCCCAGCGTCTCCATTTTTTGTGCCTGGCGAAGCTGCTCCTCAAGCTGCTTTCGTTTTTCTTCACCCTGCATGCGTGCGGTGATATCCTCTAGAACAATAAGAAAATGCCTAGTAGCGCCCGCAGAGTTTTTTACTGCTGTTATAGACAATGATTCCCGGTAGGGTTCACCATTCTTTTTCTTGTTCTGAAACTCACCGCGCCACTCGCCGCCGGTCGTTATCGTTTCCCATACTTTTTTGTATTCTTCAGGCGTTTTGCCAGATTTTAGAATGCTTGGTTTTCTTCCGATCACTTCTTCAGAAGTGTACCCGCTTACTTGTGTGTATTTTGGATTGACATATTCGATGTTGCCCTGCGTATCAGTAATTATGACACCAACTGGACTTTGTTCGACTGCACGTGATAGCATGCTTAGTTGTTCCTCTGCGAGTTTGCGCTCAATGGCCAGCGCGATTTGCTCGGATACGAATGTCATCAATCCTAAATCTTTCTCGGAATAAAGTGTGGGATTCGTATAACTTTGAACGACTACCACACCGATGACCGAGTGTGCAGTCTTGAGGGGTGCTCCGAGCCATTGGGCGGAAGGGGTGCCCACCAGTTCCACCTCACCCTTTTGTATGAGCTGTCTATGCACTTCTTCATTTGCTAAAAGGGGAATGCCGGTCCGCCTGACATAATCCTTCAGGCTTTTGCGAAGATGCTGCGGCGCGAATTTCCTCGACTCTTCATGTTCATCAACGCAGTAGGGGAACGAATACCGATCATTCTCAGCGTCGTAGAGCGCGACGTAGAAATTGGTGGTGTCGATGAGGAGACCGACTTTTTGACAGATGATTTTCAGAAGCTCTTCGAGGTTACTTGAAACACTCGTTGCTTCCGAAATCTGAAACAGTACAGATTTGATATCCTCCGCCTCCTTGCGCTCGGTGATGTTCAGCAAAACACCTTGAAAAAAATCTTTTCCTTGGCAGTAGTCAAATGCCAGCACTCCTTGATCTTCAACCCACAATTCAGCCCCGTCCTTTTTCTTCAATCGGTAAGAAACTATGGCTGATCTGTCTTCACGGTACTTTCTTAGTACCTTGTGCCTTTCCTTAAGCGTGAAGTAGAGATCTTTGACAATATTCGTCCTCAGAAGCTCTTCTGCACTTTCATATCCTAACATTTCTACCATGGCGGAGTTTACTGTAATGAACTTCCCTTCCTTTGTTGACTGATAAATACCCAGAGGAAGTTGTTCGACAAGTTGCCGATATTTTGCTTCGCTCAGTTGCAGCGCCGCCTCCGCCTGTTTGCGCTCGGTGATATCAAGTACAACTACTCCCACAGCTATTGGCTTTCCATCTTCTCCCATTACAGGGAAAAAAGAATATATAAACCAACGAATTTGATCCAGGTCCTTTGGCAATCTCGTGTTGAATTCATGATTGCGAGCCGGTTTACCTGTTTCCAGTACTTCGAGCAGTCGAGGCAGAATATCCTGTGCCGCATCGGGTAAAACCTCTGCAAGGCGCCTTCCCAGATGATCCTCCACTGGCAGACCATTAATATCAGCAAGGGTTTTATTGATTCTGAAATATCGAAATTCGGGTCCTTCGAGAATGGCCAAACCGGCAGGCATATTTAATAGAATTGTGTCTATGTATCGCTGGGATTTTCTCAGTTTTGCCTTCACCCGCGTGTAGCTGCTTTTTGCTTTTTCGAATTTCCGAAGCCGCTTTCGCAGCATTGCAATTTCTTTGGCCATTTCGGCAATGGTTTCGTTCTTGAAAATGTTCATAATGCTCTTCCTATCCCTCAATTACGATTTTGAATGTTTGAATTCTGAATGATGATTTGAAAATGAGAGTTGAGCTGGGGTTATTTTCATTTCCGGCTGGTCTGGAATGCGATCTTCCGCATGTGGCTATAGTCATCTTGACCTGCCCAAAGTTTAGTTTTGGTTGTGCTAAATGATGATATAACTGCGGGTAGTAAGGTTCCGTCCCGGATTCAGAACAGAATAATAATGATTAGAGCCAGAGTGAAAGGATTCCCATTGTGCGATTCATCCGGGAATAGAACGTCTTAACATAAGAAAAAATAACGAACCATACAAGGATTGTTAAGAAATTGTCAAAATTTGATTCAGAATTAGACGTTCGATTGAGTAGCGATCCGGCTCTGACGACAATTCTCTTGCCGCCTGTTCACATTCCGGAGAACAATTGCACGTGCATTTCGCGGACCCGCAGGGTTTTGCAAATCAGGGTACAGAAACGGCAGGGCCGCATTTCTTGGCAGGTAGGCTGCTCTAATAAAAGCCGGAGATCCTCAATTCGTGATTCGCGCTCAAGCGAGGTTATATCTATTTTTGGTATTTTCATGGCGGTATAGGGTCCGCAAACTGGACAAATAGTCATCCTGAGCTGCCAGGATTATTGATTATCTAAAATCTCCGGGTCAGTTTGCAGTCACTGTCTTGACAACCGTGACTTTTTGATTACGATTCGAGTTTCTGTCTTTGATTCGAGCCCAACGCTGCAAGGCCTTTTCCAAATCCTTCATTTTCACTGGTTTGCTGATGTAGTCATCCATTCCAGCTTCGAGGCACTTTTCACGCTCCCCTTTCATGGCGTTAGCAACTCCTGCAGGGCTTGCGCGTACAGCGCCGCATTTTCCAACGCTGTTGAGTCAACAAGTTCTGTCTGCAGATGGGATACATACCATAACAGGATTACAGCTCCTGTGCAGAAAATAACTGCCGGCAGAACAATGATTCTCTCATGTAGTATGCGCGTAAACCAGGCCCAGGCTGTTTTTACAATCCCATCGTCTGCTGCATCGTTCTGTGGCCTGGCGTTTTCATGATTATTCATCATGTTGTCTCTTTAAGTATTCATAAATTTTCAAACCTTATTTGCTTTTGAGGTCACCCCATATACTTAATAAACTCTTTTGCAATAAAAAATGGAATAATGAAATAGAGTATCGAATCCCGGATTAAGTAATAAAGAATGATCAACAGCAAAATTTTGGCTCCCCGCAACTCAAGCAGCGTTTTGAAACTATAGTTCCTGACTATATAAATGCTGTCAATTACATAGTATTTGTAGAGTCTGAAAAGAGCAAACCGCTTTCGGTAACTTGTAGATACAGATTTCAGTCCATGTTCTGACGATTTTAAAAAATTCGGATCAATCATACCCATTAAACTCACAGTTCGATTTTGAATAAAATATTGTGCTTTGAATTTTCGTCAAGTCGACGACCTTATTTAATAATGCCTGTTGTAATTAGAAGTGGAATGACAACATAGATGATTAATTCTCTAATTAAATAATAAAAAAATAACAACTAGAAATTTCCAGCCCTTGCGTTTTAGTAATTCCTTAAAGCCATGATTCTTGACAATAAAAATGCTGTCCATAATGTACGCTTTATAAAGCCGAAAAAAAAGTTGCGTTTGAAACGGTCAGGTATTGCAATTTTGCTGTTCGTCAACATAATATTTCCAGAGTTATGTGATTTGTTTTCTGCCGTGGTATTCCTCAATCTGCAAGCTCTTTCCAGCTATGTTTGGCATCCGTTTTGGCATAGAAGAAGGTGCCAGCCAGCTTTATTGGTTCAAATAGCGGTGTGATATTAAAAGTGGTTTCAGAACCTCCCAACGCGAGCAAGCCATCTGCGGTCATTGTCCGGCAGATATTATTATAAATCTTGCCTTTGGTTTCAAGGTCAAAATAGATCAGGACATTTCTGCAAAAGACCAGGTCGAAACTGCCTAATGCCGTGGTGTCATGTTGCAAAACATGCAACCGGCTGTTTACGGAGCTGTTAATGGCGTCAAACTCCTCCTTGAAAATTTTATAATTAGCGATCAATTTATCACTGCTTTGCCGCATTTTATAGGCAAGCGTTTTGGTTTGATTTGACAAAGATTTGATTTCGGTAGCAATATAGGTAAAAGCTGCCCCTGATGAGCCCGCCTGATTCGCGACAAATACGGAGTTGTATGATAGAAGGGCGATGTCGTTAGAGATTTCGGTAATTTCCAAAATAGATCTTCGCAGATTCTCAATCTCATCCATCTTCTCTTTTATTTGCTTAAAATGATGTTGATCCTTCTTGAACATCTCCTGGATAGAAACCGCGACATGTTGAAATTTTTGTTTAGCCGTATCGAGTGTTTCCATCACTACACTGGGCCCGCTCAAAGACTCATCATCTGAAATAAAGTATTCAATCAAAGCGCAGGTTTCTTCATTATCACTGTCAATCCGTTCAATTATTTTAGGCAATTTTTCAGCAATACCCTCGTAGGTCGCTGCGGTGATATCCTGCAGGTTTTGAATTTTATTTTCACAACTCAGGATTTCACAGCTGAGGCTTTCAACTATCTGGAGATAAGATACCAGAATTTTATCTTCAGTTTTGTTTTCCATAAGATATCTGAAACTATGATTCTAAAAAATTGCCTAAACTTTGCATCATCTTGTCTAAATCGGCATGGAAACAAAAAATGTTTAAATGAAAGGTGAAAATAAAATTATCTAGTTTCAGAGCGCTCTGTCATTGCTCGTAGGGGACGCAACTATGCGTTCCAACCCATTCGGGATTACAAATTGATCGTTGCGGAGATTAACGAAGGGGTCTCCGCAACGGTGCACCTGTGTAACGGAAACCGTCCTGAAAAAAGCGGGACTAATTTCGTCACGATCACTTTCCACCCTCTTCGCTCGTTCGGGATTTGTAATCCCGAATGCCTAATGAAAGGGCGCTGTCCAAAAGTCCAGAAATGTCGTGGTGGATTCCCCAATAGGCTTGTGCCCGCATGATTCAAGCGGGTAACCATCCGGGAATGACAATTTACAAAAAAATCCTTCCTTATTATATAAAGCCTCATTATATAAAGCCTCACCTCTTATAAGCCTAAATCTAAGAAAAATCTTCATATCTAACCCGTCATTTCCCTTCCTCGAGAAGTGAAATCCCCATCTAAAGTAAGTCGAAAAGGTGACGATGTTAGATCGGGGAATTGGAGCAAAATTGAATGCACCAAGAACTGAAATTCAGTATTGACGAGAAATAAAACGACTAGGTTTTAAATATGCCAGATGCAGAACAGCAAGAATTATTACTCGCATTTATTGAAGAGGGAAACGAGCTTTTAGACGAATCCGAGCCGTTATTGATCGAGCTCGAAACAAAGTCGAACGAGTCCGGTGAAGTTGACGGCGAGGTTATCAATACTATTTTTCGTCTGTACCACTCATTAAAGGGCGGGGCCGGCTTTCTCGATCTCGATACGGTTGGCAAGGTGACACATGTAGCGGAAACTTTGCTCGATCTTTTCCGAAAAGGGAAAGGCTCAATTAGCAGCGATCACGTGGATATTCTCAACAAAACCTGTGATTTCCTGAGAAAACTTCTCAACAATATTGAAACCAATTTTACCGACGCAGGCTTCGAAGATGAAGCTGAAGATATTATTCATGATTTAAAGAAAAAAATCGAAGGAATTACCGGTGAAGCAGGGGAAAGTGCACCCCAAAAGCCGGCAGAACCTGCGGCCAAAGAAGCAGACACTTCAGAAAGTTCACATGCGGAAGAAAAGCCCGGCGAACCAACTGAAGTTCCAAGTGATATGCAGTTAACCATCACTCCGGAAATGGTTAAGCAGTTCACTGCCGAAGCTGAGGATATGTTGACAGCCACTGAAGAGGCGTTTCTAATTCTCGATAAAGATCCGACAAACCAGGAACAGCTTGGCGAAGCGTTTCGTGCTTTGCACAGCTTTAAAGGGAATGCCGGGTTCTTTGGGTACGGCGATCTTGAAAAACTCAGCCATCAGGCGGAAACCGCGCTTGACAAGATCAGACTGGGTGAGATTGGTGGAGACAGCCAGCTCTTCTCACTCCTTTTGGAAATTCTTGACTTTCTCCGCGACGGAGTTGAGCAAGCGGTTGAAGGCAGACAACCAACCATTGCAGCCCTTCCGGGGTTAACAAATCTGCTGCAGGGCAACGTGGCAAGATTGGAGAGCATCAAAGCCAAGAAACCGAAGGGGGAACCGCAAGCCGATAAACCTGAAAAAGCTTCTGAATCAAATGAGGCTAAAGAAAGAGTAAAGAAACCAGCTCCGCAAGCGAAGAAAACTGCGCCAAAGGCAAATTCAAAGGCTACGGCGCCGGCGCCGGCGCGAAAAGCTGCACAGCGGCAGTCGATCCGGGTGGATATTGAAAAACTGGAAATGCTGCTGGACCTGGTGGGTGAGCTGGTCATCGCCGAAGCGATGGTGGCTCAGAATCCCGATCTCAAAGAACTGCTTAATGTTTCCCTGGATCGTTTTGAAAAATCTGCTTCGCACCTCAACAAGATAACTCGTGACTTGCAGGATATTGCCACTTCAATTCGGATGATTCCATTATCCGCGACCTTTCGAAGAATGATCCGGCTGGTGCGTGATTTGGCGCACAAAACCGGCAAGAAAGTCGACCTGGAAATTATCGGCGAGGAGATTGAAGTGGATAAAACGGTGATCGAAAAGATAACCGACCCCCTGGTGCACATGATTCGCAACTCCATCGATCATGGTATTGCTACGCCGGAAAGTCGTAAGAAGCTTGGTAAACCGGAGACCGGCCACCTCCTACTTGAGGCGAAATACGTCGGCGGGGAAGTCTGGATTTCCATTAAGGATGACGGTCAAGGTTTGAACCGCGAAAAGATTCTGGAACGGGCTATTGAGAAGGGGCTCGTCGAAGGGGATGGTTTGGACATACCGGATGCGCAAATCTGGCAGCTTATCTTTCAGCCTGGATTTTCAACCGCGGAAAAAGTTACGGCTGTTTCCGGGCGCGGGGTCGGCATGGATGTGGTCAGGCGAAACATTGAGGACATTCGCGGCAAGGTGGATATCGTTTGTGTCCCTGGCGAAGGCACTGAAGTGATATTGCGCATTCCGTTAACGCTGGCGATTATTGACGGCATGCTTATTCGTGTTGGCAGGAGCCTGTACATCATCCCGATTATTGCGATCCGGGAGACCATCAAAGCAAAATATAAAGACATCACCACAATGATGGACGGCCAGGAAATTATCAACATCCGCGGCAACTTATACCCTATCGTTCGCTTGCATGAATTTTACGGTATAGAGCCTTCCTCCACGGAGTTAACGGAAGGCATTTTAATGATAGTTGAAAACGCGGGCAGAAGATTCTGCTTATTTGTGGATGAGTTAATCGGTCAGCAGCAGATTGTTATCAAAGGACTTTCGGAGTATATCGGCCAAGTGAAAGCAATTTCAGGCTGTACCATTCTCGGCGACGGCAAGGTCTGCTTGATCATCGACATTGCAACTCTGGCAGATCGAGCTGAACAAGGGAAAAATGCGGTGGCACAAACGAGCATTCAAGATGCTGTAGTAAGTGTGGGATAGAAGATAGAAGATAGAGGTGGTTGTAGCCGAAGTGACCACACTTCGGATTCGGTAGGCCGAATTCTTGCGAGCACTTTTAGCACGATAAAACTTGATATAAATCTTTTAAACTATAATTAAAGTAAGGTGAAATCATGGTTGAAATGGATACCAAAGGTTTTGATACGGTTGAAGAAGTTGAAATGGAAGATACCCAGGAAGGCAAGTTCCTGACTTTCATTCTCGGTAACGAAGAATACGGGATTGAAATCCGCAATGTGACCGAAATAATCGGCATCCAAAGTATGACCGATCTGCCGGACACTCCGCCTTTTGTCAAAGGTGTGATTAACTTGCGCGGTAAGGTCATTCCGCTGATCGATGTCCGGCTTCGTTTCAACTTTGAAGAAAAAGAGTACGACGACCGCACCTGTATCATTGTTGTGAATATCGAAAATATGTCGGTTGGTCTCATTGTTGACACGGTTTCCGAGGTTATGGAAATCCCGGAAGGCGATATCGAGCCGCCGCCTAAAGTGAATAACAAAGCGGGCAGCCGTTACATTAAGGGCTTAGGAAAAGTCGGTGAGGAAGTGAAGATCTTGCTCGATACACACAAGCTCTTGTTCGGTGACGAGATCGAGCAGATTACGGAGTCAATTGCGGCGTAACCCCCCCCTAAATCCCCCCTCGAGGGGGGACTAAGGGGGGCGTTCCAAAGCTTTGCTTTGGAACGGACTGCGAAGCAGGAGCTCAGCGTGCCAGTGCGTTCCGACGCAGAGCATGGGAACGAATACAAATAATTAATTAGCCTGTGATGTTCTGAGAAGATGTAAAAGGAAAATTTGAAATGAAAAAAATTGGATTAGGCATTACCGGTAAAATGATAGCGATGAGCGGGTTGTTGCTATCTCTTTTCGTCGCGTCACTTTTTTATCTTTCAATTAAAATAAGTGATGGAACGGCTGTGATTGAAGAGCAGAGCAATACCCTATCCCAGCTAAAAATGGCAAAGGATATTTCGAGCAGTTTTTCCAGCATGCGCTATTGGCTCGCCGATTTGGCGGTAAGCCGGTTAAACGAGTCCGAAAAGAAAGCTGAAATCGCGCGTGGGCATTTGGTTACCTTATTTGTTCAATTAGAACAAACTGATGCCGACCTGGCGAACACCCTTCGGGAGCAGGTTAATAAATACTATGAAGTCGCTTTGTCAAGCGTCGACGCTTATGTTGATGAAAATCGCGTCCTGGGAAATTCGCTTACGGCTGATGTAAGAAGAAGCGCAGAGGTCATTGATACGCCAATAAATGAATTGATTCAGGCCGCGGAAGTGAATGCAGAAAAGGCCGGTGAAACGGTCGTTGAGAGCAATAAAAGTACAAGTAGAGTCTCGATTTTATTGATGGTGCTGGTTACGGTAATCGGCTGTGCTCTGACCTGGTTTTTCTCGAGCGGGATAACCAAACCTTTAAGAGAAATTTCAGATACGGCTTCTCAGATTGCCCTGGGAGATATTGAACAAAACATCGAATACCGGTCAGCGGATGAAATCGGTGCGCTAGCCGATTCTTTCCGAAAAATGGTTGCTGCTTTAAAGGCAAAAACAGAAGTCGCCAGGCAAATTTCCAAAGGGGTGGTTGATGTTGAGGTTGAAAAATTGTCTGATGCGGATGTACTCGGCGAGGTGATGATTGAGATGAAGGATTCACTGCAAAGTAAAGCGGCCGCTGCCAACCAGATTGCCGACGGTGATCTCGATACGGAGATAAAAATTGCTTCTGAAGAAGATGTCCTTGGCAATGCGATGGTTAAGATGCTTGAAAGTCTTAAGAAAAGTCGTGCGGATGTAGATGAAGCTTTTGAGGAAGTTCAGGGCAATTTAAAAGCGGCGCGAGTCGTGGTTGATGAAGTCAACCGCGTGGCTGAAAATTTGAAAGATGGAAAATTAAGCGAGCGGGCAACAGTTGCCAATGCAGAAGGGGCGTTTAAAAATTTGGTCGATGGCTTTAATGCTTCAATCGACTACATTTTAGAGCCGGTTAACGAAGCCGTCGCAGCGCTGCAGCGAATGGCGGAAGGGGACTTGACCGTTTCGATTCAGGGTGATTACAAAGGGGATCATGCCTTAATGAAGGATTCAATGAACACCACTTTGCAATCTTTGAATGATATCCTTAGCCAGGTTTCTGAAATGGTAGAGCAAGTTTCAGTCGGCTCACAGCAAGTTTCTAATTCTAGCCAGTTCCTTTCACAAGGAGCAACAAAACAGGCAAGTTCTCTGGAAGAGATTGGCGCTTCAATGAATGAAATTGGCGGGCAAACCAAGCAGAACGCGGAAAATGCCGGTCAGGCAAACCAACTCTCGAAGTCAGCTCGTGACACGGCCGAAGAAGGCAACAAACAAATGAAAATGATGTTGACGGCCATGGGCGACATCAACAAATCTTCAGGCGAGATTTCTAAAATTGTCAAAGCGATTGACGAAATTGCTTTTCAAACCAATCTGCTGGCTTTGAATGCGGCTGTCGAAGCTGCCCGAGCCGGCGTCCACGGCAAAGGCTTCGCGGTGGTTGCCGAGGAAGTTAGAAATCTGGCCCAGCGCAGCGCTAAAGCTGCACAGGAGACAACTGAGCTGATTGAAAACTCGGTTGGCAAAGTAGATACCGGAACGAAATTAGCGAATGTGACAGCCAAGGCTCTGGAGCAAATTGTTGACGGCGTTGCTGAAGTTACGGATTTGGTTGGTGAAATTGCCATAGCCTCAAATGAGCAAGCTAAAGGTATCGAGCAAGTGAATGCAGGTTTGGGGCAAATTAATGAAGTAACCATGACCAACACAGCCAGCGCCCAAGAGAGCGCTTCTGCCACTGAAGAACTTTCAAGTCAGGCCGAGCAGCTCAAACATATTTTGAGTAAATTCAAATTGAAGAATCAACCTGAGCAACCCGGTGCAGTCAGTCATTCTCCGAGCCAAGTTAAAATTGTAGATAAAATTGACTTTTCCGCTGACGATGAAAGCTGGGGCGGTCAGAAAGAACAGGATTCAGGTTCGGATTTTATCGCGTTGGACGATGATGAGTTTGGTAAGTTCTAAATGAAAACGAAAGGATAATTGGATACGGAAATGAATTGGTTTTTTGATGGCTAAAGGTTTTTAGCAATGTTTAGCTAAACATTGATAGGTCATCAAATGTAAACTAACCACTGCAATCCAACTGCCCGAAGAACTAGACAAAAATAGAGTACGTGCGGGGGTTAAGGCCACAACACATTTAAACGAATGCGACTGCTTACCGCAGTTGAACCTTAGGATTATAAACAATGTTTTTGAAGAAACTGAAGATAAAATTTAGAATGCTGCTGTTTTTCATAACCGCAATTGTAATGGCCATGACCGCTATCATTTTAATTACATCAAATCTGACAAATAAAGCGGTTACCACTGAATTGAAATCATCCCTTCAAGTAATGATTAATACCGTTACAAATGCAGTCAGTGCGGGTCTGGAATTTGATGATAAGGATGAGGTGGCGTCGTCGGTAAATGCCTATACCCGTCAGGAGCTGTTTTCCTACATCAGTGTGTCGGACAAAGAGGGTAATGAAGTGTTCCACTACCGCAAGGCGGGACTAAAGCCTCTTGAAATGAGAGATATTAAAAGCAAGGCTGAAATTCCGAATGAGATGTTCAATCAATCACCGGTTGAGTCCAATGGAGAGCGAATTGGTACTGTAACCCTCGGAATATCGCTTGAGGAAAGAAACCAAATATTGAGTTCTACTCGCTGGGTGACTTTGATGCTCTCGGTTGGAATCACGGCAATTTTTGTGGTCATGACCCTATTTATCGCAAACAAGATTTCCAAACCCATTCAGGAAATTACTGCCATAGCTGAAAGGTTGGGGCAGGGCGACCTCAACCAGGAAATATCGATTCGAGGTGAGGATGAGATTGGCCAGCTGGCGGCTTCTTTTCGCAAGATGATAGAAGCCTTAAAATGTAAAGCAGAAGCCGCCCGGCAGATTGCAAAAGGGGCTGTAGATGTAGATGTTAAAAAATCGTCTGAAGCGGATGTGCTCGGTCAGGCGATGATAGAGATCAAAGATGCTTTGCGAGCCAAAGCACAGGTAGCAAATCAAATTTCCGAAGGAAACCTTGAAGCGGAGATAAAAGTAGCATCTGAGCAAGATGTTCTTGGCAATGCCATGGTTTCTATGTTGACAAACTTGAAAGAAGGCCGCGAGGAAGCGGGATCTGCCATGGCGAAAGTAGAAACGAATTTGAAGGAAGCCCAGACTGTAGTAGAAGAAGTAAATCGGGTTGCAACACTTCTGGAGAAAGGTAAATTGACTGAGCGTGCACGGGTTGACAATGCCGAGGGTTCTTATAAGAAATTGGTTGATGGTTTTAACAATGCCATTGAAAATATTCTCAAGCCGGTGAACGAAGCGGTTAGCTGTCTTTCGGAGATGGCTCGTGGCAACCTGACTGTGTCTGTAAACGGTGACTACCAAGGCGAACACGCGCTTATGAAGGAGTCTATGAATGCGACTTTAGCTGCTTTAAACAAAATTCTCGCCAGAGTGACGGTCACGGCCGATCGTTTTTTTAGAAGTGCGCAACAGGTTTCGGATTCCGGTCAGAATCTGTCTCAAGGTGCAACCAAACAAGCGAGCTCATTACAAGAGATTACTTCTTCTATGAGTCAGATTGGATCCCAGACGAAATTGAACGCTGAAAATGCCTCACAAGCAAGCCAGCTTTCAGGCGCGGCGCGAAATAATGCCGAGGACGGCAACAAGCAAATGAAGAAAATGCTCAAGTCCATGGACGAAATCAAATCATCCTCAGATAAGATTTACAAAATTATCAAAACGATTGATGAAATTGCTTTTCAGACGAATTTGCTTGCCTTGAATGCAGCAGTGGAAGCGGCACGAGCCGGAGTCCACGGTAAAGGTTTTGCCGTTGTTGCAGAGGAGGTGCGTAATTTAGCCCAGCGCAGTGCCAAAGCAGCACAGGAGACAACCGAGCTGATCGAAGATTCGGTCATGAAAGTTGAAGGCGGTACCAGGCTCGCTAATGTAACGGCCCAAGCTCTGGAGCAAATCGTTGACGGCGTCGCTAAAGTCACGGATTTAGTCGGTGAAATTGCCACCGCCTCTAATGAACAAGCTGCGGGTATCCAGCAAGTAAACTCCGGGCTGAATCAAATAGAACAGGTGACCCAGGGGAATGCGGCTGCTGCCGAAGAGACCGCTGCAGCGGCCCAGGAACTTTCCAGCCAGGCGGTTGAGCTAAAAAGTATGATGAGTAAATTTAATCTTCGCAACCAGGGGCCGATAAATAATGAATCTAATTTTTCAAATGATTCAGTGACATATGTCGATGAAACGGCTGTTTCGGAAAGTGAGGAAAGCTGGGGCGGGAAAGCTGATCAAAACGATTCCGCAGACTTCATTGCTTTGGATGATGATGAGTTTGGCAAGTTTTGAGAATCCGTAGGCAACGCATATATGCGTTCCCGACATCGTTCCCATGCTCTGCTTTGGAACGAGAAGAGAAGCCGGACAACTCCGGTGAGACATCCGCAAACGATTCCGGGAATATGACCATCTTTAATGAGAACGCTAAAGTAGGTGAGGAAGATGCCTGGAGTTTCTGAAAAACTTCCTGTCACTGAAGTTAAGACAGACGATCTGATTCCCTTAAACGACAAAGAGTTTGAACTGATCAGGGACCTGGTTTACAGCAGGTTTGGCATAAACCTGACAGAACAAAAACGCTCTTTGATTGCCGGAAGATTAAATAGGACACTTCGGCAAAACGGTATCGATAGTTTCCGAGCGTATTATGATTACGTCATTTCGGATCAGACCGGGCAGGCTTTGAGCAAAATGGTTGATAAAATTTCGACCAATCACACATTTTTCTATCGCGAGAAAGAACATTTTGATTACCTGCGTGACACCGTTCTCCCTGAGCTCACGCGACAGGCTCAAAAGAGCGGCAAAAAAGTTGTGCGTATCTGGTGCGCTGCGAGTTCTTCCGGAGAGGAGCCCTATACTTTAGCCATGCTGCTTTGTGAATATTTTAAAAGTGATTTGGCTGCATGGGATGTCGGGATACTGGCCACGGATATTTCTTTCGATATCTTGGAGAGCGCTAAGAAAGGGATCTACGACGACCGCAATGTTTCACAACTTCCAAAAGAATTGAGAAATAGATATCTTAAAAAGCTTCCGGAAAATAAGTGGGAGGTCAATAATAAAATTAAAGAGTTGGTGCTTTTCAGACGACTTAATCTTATGCGCCAAGAGTTCCCGTTTCGAGGAAAATTTCAGGTCATATTTTCGCGGAATGTGATGATATATTTTGATGAACCCACCCGCGAATCTTTGGTCAAACGATACCATCGTTATATGGAGCCGGGTGGATATCTGTTCATTGGTCATGCTGAAACTTTGGGCCGAAATAACAATCTCTACCGTTTTTTGAAGCCGGCGGTTTATCGTAAGGAACCAATAAATGAGTAAGAAGATTCGAGTATTGGTGGTCGATGATTCCGCAATGGTTCGGAGCATCCTTTCGAAAGGTTTGGAACTGGATCCAGATATCGAGGTGGTAGGCAGCGCAGCAGATCCCTACTTTGCCAGGGATAAGATTTTAGAATTGCGGCCGGACGTCCTGACCCTCGATGTTGAAATGCCGAAAATGGATGGCGTCGAATTCCTGCGCCGCCTAATGCCGCAATATCCTGTACCCACTGTAATGGTCAGCTCTCTTACCGAGCGCGGCAAAGAGATAACCATGCAAGCTTTGGCAGCCGGGGCAGTTGATTTCGTCACCAAACCAAGCACGGATATCGCCCGCGGTCTAAACGGCATGTTAGATGATTTACGCTCGAAGGTTAAAATTGCTTCCGGGGCAAATGTCAGTTCATGGAAGAATAAGCAATATAAGCTTTCTAGGACTCTTTCATCAATACACAGCTCGCTGGCTGAATCAACGGATAAAGTGATTGCCATCGGGGCGTCCACCGGGGGGACCGAAGCCATTCGAATGATATTAACACAGCTTCCCTCAGATGTTCCTGGAGGAGTCATTGTCCAGCACATGCCGGCAGGGTTTACCAGCATGTTCGCCAAAAGCTTGAATGAACAGTGTGCGGTCGCCGTTAAAGAGGCAGAGCCCGGAGACCGGGTGATGCGGGGAAGGTTTTTAATTGCGCCAGGAGATTTTCATATGACCGTAAAACGGTCGGGAGGTATTTACGTGGTTGAATGCAATAAGAACGGGAAAGTGTGCGGCCATCGTCCTTCTGTTGAAGTTCTTTTTCAGTCCGTTGCGAAATATGTTGGGAATAATGCAGTGGGGGTTGTTTTGACCGGAATGGGAAATGATGGGGCTGACGGTTTGGTTTCTATGCGAGAAAGAGGTGCCCGCACAATAGCCCAGGACGAGTCTACAAGCGTGGTTTTCGGAATGCCAAAAGTAGCATTTGAACGAGGAGGAACAGATAAATTAGTTCCCATACATAAGGTTGCGAGTGAAGTTATGAGTATGCTTTTGGAGAAAAACCAGTGAATGTGATTTATGTAGGTGTTGGAGAATATGCAACTTCTGTGACGCCCGGAGAAATTGTAAAAACTTTGGCTTTGGGGTCGTGCGTTGCAGTTGTCATGTTAAATGCGAAAAACAAGTCAGTTGGTTTGGTGCACATCGCATTGCCCGAATCTTCTATCAACAAAAAAAGAGCCAAGGAAAAACCTGGCATGTTTGTCGATACCGGCATTCCTGATTTGCTGGAAGAAATGAAGAAATTAGGTTATGACGGAAGCAGCGGATTGATTATAAAACTTGCAGGAGGTGCAAGTATCATGGACCCGAATGAAACCTTTAAAATTGGTAAGCGTAATGTTCTGGCTATTCGAAAAACTCTTTGGCGCTTTCGTTTGGGTACGATTGCCGAAGATGTTGGCGGAAATATCAGCCGGAGCGTTGCAATTGATATGAACACAGGAAAAGTCATTATCTCTTCACCAGGAAGAGGGGAGTGGGAATTATGAGTATGATAGAACAAATTACTCAGCGAATTAAAGAACAACCGTTGCCTTCATTGGTTGCCTTTGAAATATTAAAAACGATTGAAGATGAAGATCACTCGATGAAGGCTGTGGTACGATTGGTTGAAAACGATGCCTCTTTGACCTCGGAAGTGCTCAAGATGGCCAACTCCGCGGCTTACTACCGCGGCCAACCGGTGACCACCGTGAGCAGGGCTGTCTTACTCATGGGAGAAATGATGGTCGTTGGCGTTGCGATATGCGTATCCACTTCAATTGTTTATCAGAAACCCCTGGATGGCTATGATAGTCCGGAAGGTGAACTTTGGGACCATTCGCTGCGAAGCGCGATTGCATGTCGGGAACTGGCTAAGTTTACAAAGGGAAAAGTGAATCCCGGCCTGGCTTTTACCGCAGGTTTGCTGCACGATATCGGTAAGTCGGTTATTTCTGAGTTTTTAGTCGGCAGCACGGAAGAGATGACTGATTTATGTACTGGCAAGGAAGCAGCGGACTATATCGAAGCCGAAAGAAGAGCCGTGGGAACCGATCACTGTGAAGTTGGCTACTCGCTGGCGCAAAGGTGGGGGTTGCCCGAGATGCTCTGTATGGCTATTCGCGATCACCACCATCCGGCCAAGACCGAAAATGAGTATAAAGCTCTGGTTTATACGGTTCATCTCGGGGATATTGTTTCCATGCTCGGCGGCGGGGGCACCGGATCCGACAGTCTGGCTTATACAGTAGATAACGAATATGAAAAATATCTCAATATCCAGCAAGATCAGTTAAGCGAAATTTTATTAAAAGTTGGGGAAGATTTTGCTGAACTAAAAGAGACTTTAAGGTTATAAGGGAAGCTTGAAAATGATTAAAAAAATAATCATTGTTGACGATTCTGCAACTGCACGGATGATCATCAAACGTTGTTTAGAAATCGCCGGATTCCTTGATGTCCAAGTGATAGAAGCGAATGACGGCCAGAAAGCGCTAAGCCTGGCTAAGGAAAACCAGGCTGATCTGCTAATTACAGACTTAAACATGCCGAACATGGATGGACGCACTTTATTAAAACGTGTGAAAGCAAGTCCGCGTTTAAATCACATGCCGGTCCTGGTCATTTCCAGCCTCAGTAATGAGGCCGTTGAAAAAGAGCTTGTTGAATTGGGCGCTTTGGCTGTTGTTAGTAAGCCGATATCGCCAACAAGCGTTTCGGAAGCGCTACAAAATATAAATGAAGAAAATAACGAAGAAAACCAGTGGGGTTAATCACATGATCGAAACGATGGATAATATTCAAACTAAACTGGCATCGGCTATTTCCAAGACCATGGAAAGTATGACCTTCGAAGATGTGGAAATCGTAACTGACGAGACCGTTGATCCATATCTTGGGGACCATAAGCTCTGGGCCGTTTTACCGGTTATCGAACCTTATTCAGGGGAATTGGTTCTCGTAGTTCCACTGGCGTGTGCTAAAATTCTTGCGGCAGAAGCCTTCGGAGAAATTGATGCCGAGCGCTCTCTTGAAGAATTGCAAGATCTTGTTGGGGAAATCCTCAATACGCTGGCAGGCAGGTTCCTGGATGAATTGACGCCTTCCGGGGAAACATTTCAGCTTGGCGTGCCCACGAAAGGTCAGGGAAAGTTGCCGCAATTCGATGATGAGATAACTTCTATCTTATGGGGTATGGGAGAGTATTATTTAAAGACACTTGTGGTTGGCAAGGAATTGCAAAGAGCTAACGATATTAAAAAACGAGGAAGTTTATAACCCTAATGAAAGTTTTGATTGTTGATGATTCTGCTGTGATGCGTAAGATAGTTATGAAAGCGCTCATGGAAGCCGGCCACACCGATCTTGTCGAAGCGGCAGACGGTAAAGATGCCCTGTCGAAAGTCGGGGATGTAGATGTGGTATTTACAGACTGGAATATGCCGGTCATGGATGGACTCACTTTTGTTAAAGAGTTCAGGAAAGTTTCTCAGATTCCTGTTGTAATGATTACTACTGAAGGCGGGCAAAAAGAGGTTCTTGAAGCAATGAAGTCAGGAGTGACGGATTATATCGTAAAACCGTTTACGCCGTCAATTCTCGTTAGCAAGTTAGAGTCTCTTATGAAAAAATAAGAGATTAATGAAAAAAGATTGGAGATTCAACTATGAGTGACAATATTGTAGCAAATCAGAACCTCATTCAGGATTTTATCGATGCCACCGGGAAGGTTCTGTCGACCATGGCCTCATTCGATGTTAAAGCGACCGAGGCGCGGGAAATTAACGGTAATGGTAACAGCCAAGATGTAACGGTCTGTTTTGATATCACCGCTGTGCTTGGTTTTTCAGGTGGCCGTAAAGGGTCGCTTTTGGTTTCATTTCCCCGAAACATTGCTTTTAGGACAGTTGGCGGAATGCTCGGCATTGAATTTACTGAAATTGACTCCGATGTCAGAGACGGGGTGAGTGAGCTGGTAAATATGATTGCCGGTGGCGCCAAAACCAAGCTTCAAGATAAAGGCATTGATTTTGAGCTTTCTATACCCAATACGATTATTGGATGGCAGCATAAAATCGCCGGAGGCGCTTCTACAACCAGAACGCGTGTTGATTTTGACTCGGACATTGGTAGTTTTTTTATTGAAGTATATTTAAAAGAGGACTACAAAGGAGTATGATTGACAGCCGTACAAAGGTCCTGATTGTGGACGATGACATAACCTCGCAGCGGATCATGGAGAAAATCATCCGCATATCAGTGGGAACGCAATCTTTTTCTTGCCGAAGATGGCTCAGAAGCTTTGAAAATTTATGCTGAAAGAGCTTCCCAGTTTAGTTATTTTAGACGTTGTGATGCCGTTCATGAAATACGTATACAAGTTCTGCAGACCATGCGCAAAAGCTCCAGGCTCGCCAAATGAATGTACTGGCATGTACAGCGGTTGATGATCATAAAATTGGCAAAGAAGTTTTAAAGTACGGTGTGCTTGACTACCTGATAAAGCCGGTTAATAAGGAAACACCAGTAGATAACTTAACCAAGCTGTTTAAGACAATTAATTAGTTTCTAATTGAAATGGCCCAGGACGTATTAAGTCAGAGCGAAATAGATGTTCTGCTAACCCAAACCCAACAAGTTGACGAGGAGGGTGGTGAAGAACAGCCAATAGCAGTAAAAGAAAAAGCTGTCTTCTCTTTTAATTTCCGCAAACAAAAGAAATTCAACAAGAGCCGGCTGGTTCTGCTGGAAAGCATTCACAAGAGGTTTTTGCGGAATTTTGAAATCACCATGACAAACCTCCTGAATCGACCCTTATTGACCACCCTGGCTGCTTCATCAGAGCTAACCTTTGGGGATTGCATGGAGTCCTTTTCCTCACCCACCTGTCTTTATGTCCTCAATATCAACGATGGTAAGGGCAAATTTTTATTGGAAATCGATCCCAATTTTGCATTTTATGTTATCGATAAAATTCTTGGCGGCGGTGCTAAGGATTCGACGACCATGGATCGCGAGTTAAGTCTGATTGAAGAAAGAATCATGCATCGGGTGGTAAGTCTGCTCAGATTGGATTTAAAAAATGCGTGGGATAGAGTGCAGTCTATGAACATAGAGCTTGATGGCTTTTATTCCCAACCTGATTATGTTCAAGTTATTGCAGGTAATGAAACGGTTATCATGGTTTCCATGGACGTGAGAAGCGGCGACAAAGTATTAGGGTACGTGAATCTTTGTTTGCCAACCACTTTCTTAGAATTACTGCTGCAAAAATATGAGATAACTGAAGATACACTACGCCGGCCTCCCGAACAATATAAAAGAGACCAGAAGGATATCGGGTACCAGGTCATGAAGTCGACATTGCCCATAAAAGCTGTTTTGGGTACCACAAATATGAAAGTTAAAGACTTATTAAATCTGGAAACCGGTGATGTTATTTACCTGCCTTCCGAACCGAATAGCGCCATCGATCTTTTTGTTGGAGAGCTGAATCTGTTTAAAGCCCTACCTGTGAAAAAAGAAAATACCCTTGCAGTAAAAATAGAGAAAATTATCAGCCAAAAGGTTTGAGTGATTGTTTTTTTTGATTCATCTCTTGTTTAGAAGCCCTCAGGCCAGCCTCATTTATTTTTCCCCTTTAACTTAGACCTAACCCGCTCGTTGGGGATTTTCTCTGCGCTTCTTTTTCATAGAATCCCCAAAGTCAATTATTTGGTGGCCAGGATACCCCATTTTTTCCCGTTATGTGTAGCACAGTGGCCTCTGCCACTATATGCATTGGATTTGCGGTGGCTGAGGCCCCGTCTACCCGGTTAAAGGATAAACGCAAAGTGTTGTGACGATGGTCAGTTTCCCCTCTTCTTCCCAAGCTCCCGCATGGGAAGGAGGTAGTGATAACCTGCATCCTATAAATTAAATTCATTTTGTTGTAGAAAAGCTTGACTTCAACTTCCAATTTGTTTACTTTGTTCTAAACAAAAGTAACAATGGCTTTTCTGTGAGATGACGAACGAAAAAATAGAAGAGAAGAAGAAACGCTTAGCTGATTCTGTAGGTGATTTTATAAGATATTGGGGGTTTAAGGAAGTTCACGGCAGGATTTGGGTTCATATCTATCTTTCCGATAATCCGATTACGGCGAAAGAGTTAACCAAAAAACTTGGCGTCACGAAGGGCCTGGTGAGTACGGCTCTCGCCGAACTCATTGCTTATCAGGTTGTTGAA
Source organism: candidate division KSB1 bacterium (assembly GCA_022562085.1). Taxonomy (NCBI): domain Bacteria; kingdom Pseudomonadati; species Candidatus Zhuqueibacterota bacterium. The sequence goes on from JADFPY010000025.1 coordinate 20,389, forward strand.
AAAGTAAATGTGGGGGATGCGCGGTCGCCAGGTTACCAATCAAATACCGATTTAGTTCAGGTTATTAACAATATCCTCCGGAATCGCGAACTCAAACTCACGACGAAAATCAAGGAAGATAGTGAGGCGCTGGCCAAAGAAATGGTTGGCGCCGATGCGGAAATGTTAGACAAAATCAATAAATTGCAGGATATGACCCGATTTGCGGTGGATAGCTTACAAAAGCTCTTGAACAGCAAAGTCATATCCACTGAACGATTTATAAAAATAATGAGACTTATATCTTAGCCGGGAGGCGAAATCAGGAGGGAGAATCTTTTAGATGGTTTCAAAATTTCAATCAGCATTTGAAATTGAGGATGCTGCCCGCTCTTTAGAATTATTTTACCGGGCTGGTATTTTTAATCGGCTGCCAATGGCTGTTTGGCGTTGTCCAAACCGCCTGAACAAGAATCTTATCGTTGATCTTTCGGGTGACGCAGACCGGGAAGCCCTCAACTTGAATGTGCTTAAGCAAGGGTTTGTATTCTCTCCATTTACCAGCCGCGAAGAGAAATCTGCTTTTTTAATAAAGGCCAATCTTCATTTAAATGAAACATCTTGTATTTTTGATGACTTTTCTAATGGTCATATTGATGCTAATATTACTTCCAGCAAACTGCGGTTTGAATCTACTTTAAAAGAGTTAAACAAGACCGGTTTTTATCAGGAGCATGCTAGAAATTGGTACAATCGAAATTCGTCAAATCCTTCAGTTCCTGCTACAAAAGAGCAGGAATTTTGCAATTGGGTTGAAGTGGCAATAGAACAAATTAGAAAAGGAGAGTTCCGAAAAGTGGTTCTTTCCCGAACTCATGAGGTCCTACTGAAAAACGATTTTTCTGCCTTAGGCTTATTTCATAAGCTGTGTGTCGAATACCCGACTGCTCTTGTTTCTCTTGTTGCCATACCCGGAAATGGGACCTGGGTAGGGGCCACTCCGGAGCTGCTGTTAAGTTTAGATAATCAGGAACTAACGACCGTGGCTTTGGCCGGCACCCAACCCGTTAAATCAAACCGAAACATTCAGGCTTCTAAATGGGGGAAGAAGGAAATTGTCGAACAAGAAATTGTCAGTGAATATATTCGCGACTGTTTCAAGCAGCAGAATATAAACGATTTTTCTGAGCACGGACCTGAAACAGTCAAAATTGGAAACATATTGCACTTGCAAACAAAATTTATTTGGAAAATTTCCCGGCACAATGAGGTGAATTTGGTAAATCGTTTGCTAAGCTCACTACATCCAACTCCGGCAGTTTGCGGTGTTGCCAAAAGAGCTGCCATGCAGTTTATCGAAAAAACAGAACCCCATGAGCGGGAATTTTACGCCGGCATTCTGGGCCCTGTAAATATTAAAAATCAATCCCGCTTATTTGCTAATTTAAGATGCCTGCAGCTGCAAAATCGTTCCGCAATTTTATATGCCGGCGGCGGCATCACCATCGATTCGATACCGAAACAAGAGTGGCTGGAAACCGAACTTAAATTAAATGCGCTTTTGAAGTTTATTGAGAAACCGAATGGATTCCCCTTGTCTGAAATGGCCGACTCTGCTCGAAGTCTTGAGGGTACGTTTGGATGACCGAGTTTAAGCGTAGCATCGTCAACATCGCTGAAATTTGCTCCCAAAAAAAAATTTCCGATATCATAGTCTCACCCGGTTCCCGTTCCGCCCCCCTCACTCTCGCATTTTTAAGACATCCAAAATTAAAATGCCGGACGATTGTGGATGAGCGCTCAGCTGCTTTTATTGCTTTAGGCTTAGCCCAGCAGACCCAAAAACCGGTCGGCCTCGTTTGCACCTCCGGCACTGCCGGGTTAAATTATGGTCCGGCTGTGGCCGAAGCTTACTACCAGAAAATTCCTCTTTTGATTTTCACTGCCGATAGACCCCCCGAGTGGATCGACCAAAACGACGGCCAAACAATCGATCAAAGAGAGATGTACGGCAAACGTTGCCGCGGATATTTTGAGCTTCCAGTGGATGACACACATCCGGATGCCAAATGGTATTGCGAGAGAATCACCTCAGAGGCCATTAATAAAAGTTTATGGCCAACTCCCGGTCCGGTTCAGGTTAATGTTCCCCTTCGAGAACCACTCTATCCCAAGTCGGATTTTAAGTACCAAAGCGATGCCAAAATCATTTCTCATCTGCCCGCACAAAATGTGCTGCTCAAAAACACCTGGAATGAGATTGCGTCAGTCTGGGCCGAGTCAAATAAAATTCTGATAGTGGCGGGAATGCATTCACCAAATTCAGGTTTAATTGAAAGCTTATCAACGATTCAAAAAATCGACAAAGTTACGTTTCTTTGTGACGTGACTTCAAATTTGCAGCAAGCGGAAAAGGTTTACTATTATGATTCTTTTTTGGGAACTGAAAATGAAGAAATGCTGAAAGAACTGGCCCCGGATTTGTTAATCACGTTCGGCGGACCGGTCGTGTCCAAAAGTTTAAAATTATTTCTGCGGAAATTTAAGCCCAGAATGCACTGGCAGCTTCAAACCCACGGTGATTGCATTGACACTTTTCAATCTTTGCGCCAAGTTATTCAAACTTCTGCGGCTTATTTTTTTCAAAACCTGCTGGCGATTTTAGAATCCAAGGCAGCTGCCGTTAGGAATTCAGATGAAAATTATTCCTCATCCTGGCTGAACATGCAATCTAAAGCTGAACAGCGATTGCGAGAGTTTTTCGAAACAGCACCGCACTGTGAGCTTAAGGCAATGCAATCTGTATTAAAACATATTCCGTCTGCAAGCAACCTCCAGTTAGGCAACAGTTCAATTGTGCGACTTGCCAGTTTCGTCGGATTGATGGAAACAAGCAGCATACGAGTGAACTCAAACCGGGGCACAAGCGGCATCGATGGCACACTCAGCACCGCAGTCGGTGCAGCACTCGCAACCCCTAAACTGACGACCTTGATTTTGGGTGATCTCGCGTTCTTTTACGACCGCAATGGACTGTGGAATGACTACTTACCGCCGAATTTAAGAGTCATCATTTTCAATAATTATGGCGGCGGTATTTTCAGAATTTTGGATGGCAGCAGTGATTTGCCTGAGCTTGAACAGCATTTTGAAGTAGAACACAATCTAAGCGCTAAAAATACCGCCGAGGATCACGGCCTGAATTACTTTTTTTGTGACTCGACTAAATCCTTAGAAGAGACTTTACCTGAGTTTTTTTCTGCTACAGATAAACCGGCAATTTTGGAAGTGCCTTTTGATAAACACACAAACGCCGAAATGTTTTTTAAATTTAAATCCTCAATGAAGGAGCTTAAATGAGCAATCGAGATATAAAATGGGAGCCTCTTAAGGTATTTGAGGATATTCTTTTTCAGTACTATGAGGGCATTGCAAAGATCAGCTTCAATCGCCCGGAAGTACACAATGCATTCCGGCCCAAAACTGTGTTTGAGCTTCAGGAAGCTTTTGAGTTGGCTCGCCAAAATACGGATGTTGGCGTGGTTATTTTGACCGGCGAGGGCGGCAAAGCATTTTGCAGCGGCGGCGATCAAAAAGTGCGCAATGTGGGTGGCTACGTCGGAGATGACGGTGTTCCGCGGTTAAATATTCTCGAGGTGCAAAAGCAGATTCGTTCGATTCCAAAGCCGGTGATTGCCATGGTCGCAGGGTGGGCCATCGGCGGCGGACATGTGCTACATGTGCTTTGTGATTTAACGATTGCTGCTGAAAATGCCCGGTTCGGGCAAACCGGGCCAAAGGTCGGCAGCTTTGACGGTGGTTTTGGCTCTTCCTTTTTAGCTCGGTGTGTAGGACAAAAGAAAGCCCGCGAAATCTGGTATCTGTGCGATGAGTACGATGCTCAGGAAGCGTTGCAAATGGGCCTCGTCAACAAAGTCGTGCCGCTTGCAGAGCTCGAAAGCACAACCGTAGATTGGTGCTTCAAAATTTTGACCAAAAGCCCAATGGCGATTCGGCTGCTCAAATCAGCATTCAATGCCGAACTCGACGGCCAGGCCGGCCTGCAAGAGTTAGCCGGCAATTCAACGCTTCTGTATTACTTAAGCGAGGAAGCGAATGAAGGTAGAAAAGCCTACATTGAAAAACGCAAACCGGATTTTACGAAATTTAGACGGTATCCGTAGGAAGATAATTCCCTCTCCTTTTTGGGAGAGGGTTTGGGTGAGGGTCAAATGAAACCAAAGCCACATCGCTTTCCTTCAACTCCAAGAATAAATCAACAAGCAAGAATCTTCGTAAGGGGATGACACCCGCCGAGCAAAAACTGTGGCAACATTTGCGTAACAGGCGATTATTTGAATTGAAGTTTAGACGCCAACACCCTGTTGGCCGCTTTATTCTTGATTTTTATTGTTATGAACATCCTTTAATTGTTGAGGTCGATGGTGGAATTCATGAATTACAAACAGAGCGTGACCAAATGCGGACAGAGTGGCTGCAACAGCAAGGATATAGAGTTATTCGATTTAAAAATGAAGATGTGATTTCTAATATTGAGGGCGTTTTAACTGAAATAGCCAGAGTTTGTGGAAGAATAAAATAGGCCTCATCCCCGGCCCTTTTCCAAAAGGGAGAAGAGGCTCAAACAGAAACAAACTATTCAAAGACCTAAGAATCTATGAATTCTCTCAAAATCTGGCTCTCCGCCTTCAGACTAAGAACCCTGCCGCTGGCTGCTGCCAGCATCACTCTCGGCAGTTTTTTAGCTGCATTCGATAGCGCCTTTCAGTGGCGGGTTACCATTCTTTGTTTCTTAACGGCTGTTTTGCTGCAAATCTTGTCAAATCTTGCCAATGATTACGGCGATAGTGTCCACGGTGCGGATAGCGGCAATCGCGTTGGCCCGGAACGGGCAACCCAGTCCGGAAAAATTTCAACTAAATCTATCCGGTTCGCTTTACTTGTTTTTACTTCGCTTTGTCTTATTGTCGGGTATCTGCTCATTCGCGGCGAAAGCCTGTTTTTTCATCTCTCCGGATTGACCGCAATTGCCGCCGCCGTTACCTACACTCTGGGCCCAAAATATGGGTACACCGGGTTGGGCGATATTTTTGTTTTTCTGTTTTTTGGCTTAATTGGCGTGTTTGGCACTTACTATTTGCACACCCATCAACTTAATTTCCAAATTGTTTTGCCCGCTGCCGCTTGTGGTTTGTTTTGTGCAGGCGTTCTAAATATCAATAATATTCGGGATTTACATTCCGATAAATTAGCCGGTAAAAACACAATTCCAGTCCGCTTCGGTCAAAGAAAGGCCAGAATCTATCATTGGGTCTTGCTGCTTTCGGCTCTTGGGTTTGCACTTATATTCATTTTGTTGAATTATAGGAATCCATGGCAATTCTTGTTCCTGATCACTCTGCCTCTGGTTTTAAAAAACGCTGTGGGAATTTCCCTGCAATCAAACGCAGCCGATCTCGATCCTCATTTGAAACAAATGGCAATTACAACCCTCCTATTTAGTTTTTGTTTTGGTGTGGGAATCTTGCTGTGAGTTCCCTGCAAGCCGACTTCAAAAAGTTTACTCTGCAATTTAAAAAACCGATGCGTACCTCCCGCAGCACTCTTTTCGCACGCGATATTTTTATTTTGGCGCTGCAGAACAAAGAGAGGATGGGACTTGGAGAATGTGCCCCGCTTAAAGGGCTAAGCATTGACGATCGCTCCGGTTTTGAAGACAAATTACAAGAAGTCTGCAAACTGTTGAATCAAGGTGCAAATCCGTCTGACCTTGATTTATCCGGCTGGCCGGCGATCCGGTTTGGACTGGAAGCCGCTTTAATGGATTTGGAAAATGGCGGCAAACGTCTGCTTTTTGAAAACGATTTTGCAAAGGGAACACAAACTATTCCAACGAATGGTTTGATTGTCATGGCTGATAAAGACGATATGCTTGAGCAAGTCTTCAATAAGGTTAAACTGGGTTTTAATTGCGTTAAAATTAAGATCGGTGCTTTAGATTTTGGCTCGGAATGTGACTTTCTTTCAGAAATTCGTAAAAAATTCCTGCCTGAACAAATTGAGCTTCGCTTAGATGCAAACGGCGTTTTTGAAGCGGACTCCGCTTTAGATAAACTGCAGCGTTTAGCAGAATTTGAAATCCATTCAATTGAGCAGCCGATCAAAGCAGGACAATGGCAAGCTATGGCACGTTTGTGCGCTGTGAGTCCGATCCCAATCGCTTTAGATGAAGAGTTGATTGGGATTCTTGAGCCAACTGCCAAAGAAGAGCTGCTTAGAACCATTAAGCCGCAATATATTATATTGAAACCAACTATAGTAGGCGGCTTAAAAGCCTCGATGGGATGGATCGATAACGCCAGAAAATTAAATATCGGCTTCTGGGTTACTTCCGCTTTGGAGTCGAATATCGGTTTGAATATCATCAGCCAGTGGGCGAGTACTTTGAATTTGAAAATGCCCCAGGGTTTGGGAACCGGGGAGCTTTTTACCGCTAATTTCAGGTCACCCTTGAAAATAATCGACGGGCAATTAACCTGCGCCTCGTCAAATGGTTGGGATAACCTGGCGGCTTTAGCTGACTTAAAATTAACAGAAGCATGAGTGAATTTAGCGGGATCCATTTAAAAGGAAAGCCTTTTACCGTTGATTGGATTTTGGAAAATCATGGCGAGTTACGGTCTGAACAATTTTCTCCAAATGAAATCAAGACCCTGACTTTCTGCGGACAGTGGTTGTCAGGGCAAAAGCAGTTTTCGGTTCAGACTTCCGGCTCGACCGGGGAGCCTAAATCCGTGGTCTTGACTCGACAGCAAATGGCAGCCAGCGCCCGCATGACCGGCGAAGCTTTAAGTTTAAACAAAGGTGATCATGCACTGGCCAGCCTTTCACCTGACCACATAGCGGGCCTCATGATGTTGGTGCGTGGTTTTGAATTAGATTTGAATGTAACCGTTGTTGAACCGGCCGGTAATCCTTTTGCCTCATTCGATTTGGAAAGTGCTGAACATTTCGATTTTGCCGCTTTCGTGCCATTGCAGCTGCAGACAATTTTGAACTCGGGAGAAACTCACCTTGCCGCTTTAAATAAAATGAAAGCCATTCTTGTTGGCGGGGCACAGGTTTCGGCGGCTCTTGAAAAAGCCATTGAACTAGTAAAAGCTCCCGTTTACCAAACCTTCGGTATGACCGAAACCGTCAGTCACATTGCCCTGCGCAAACTGAACGGCCCTGACAAATCAGAATATTATGAAGCCCTGCCGAGCGTTGAAATTGGGCAGGATCGGCGTGGTTGTTTAACGGTGAATTCAACAGTGACAAACAATGAATGGTTGACAACCAAGGATCTCGTGGAAATCAAAACCGGAAGCCGATTTGTTTGGCTGGGTCGAGTCGACCATGTGATCAACAGCGGGGGAGTGAAAGTGCAAGCTGAAAAGGTAGAAAGGGTAATTGCAGAAGCTCTTTTTGAAGTGAATCAGAAGAAAAATTCTAATCAGGAGTTTTTTGTCGGGCCCTTACCTGACAAAACTTATGGCCAGGTCGTAACAGTTGTTTTTGAAGACGTAAACCATATTCAAATTGATGAGAAAAGACTCAGGGGTCTTCTTTCAAAAAATCTAACCAAGTATGAAATTCCAAAATCAATTTATTTTTTGAATTCGTTTATCCGTACAAGTACCGGCAAAATTGACAGAAAAGCCAATCTCGCA
>JADFPY010000026.1 GCA_022562085.1 candidate division KSB1 bacterium
TTACATTCCCAGACATCCTTTTTGACAAAAAAGTTCTTTCATCGCTTCTTTCTTAAACAAGGCATTAATTTATAATTGACATATATTTAAACCAACATTAAAATAGATGGAATAGATGTTGCATTAGAGGTGCTTTAAAATCTTAACTGACTAAAAGTCATATTTTTAAAGGTATCAAATAATGGAAAATAAAAGTATCGAAAACGAGGATATTGAAGAAATTAAATCTGAACCTGTAGAAACGGAACCGGAAACGATTGATAAGGATGACCGGGTTAACTTTGAAATACCGCAAGTCTTACCAATTCTGCCTTTGAGAAATACGGTCGTTTTTCCTCAGCAAATTATTCCTATCTCGGTTGGACGCGAAAAATCTATTAAATTGATTGAAGAAGCCCTTTCCGAGAACAAATTGATAACATTGGTAGCGCAAAGAGATGGCAAAGTTGAAGATCCGCGCCCTGAGGACCTGTTTCGTTGGGGCACAGTGACTTCCGTGATGAAAGTGTTTAAGATGCCGGACGGAACGCAAAGTGTAATGGTGCAGGGCTTAAGTCGTGCCCAAGTATTAGATTACACGCAAGTTGATCCCTTTTTCAAAGCGCTGGTTCAGCCACAACCGGAAAAGAAGGTCGCGGGTGTCAGTATCGAAGCCCTTATTGGAAACATTCGATCTCTTTTTGAAAAAATTGTTGGGCGGGCTTCTTATTTAACACCTGAACATGTGATATTGATTGCAAATACCGAGGACCCTGGACGCCTGGCTGACGTGATTATTTGGAATCTCACCATTTCGACTGCGGAGAAACAATCGGTATTGGAATTGATTGATATCAAAGACAGACTTGAGAAATTAAACTATATCTTAACTAAAGAACTACAAATCCTCGAATTGGGCAGTAAGATTCAAACTGAGGTTCAAGGTGAAATCAATAAAACTCAACGTGAATATTATTTGCGCGAACAGCTAAAAGCGATCCAAAAGGAACTCGGGGAAGAGGATGAGCGCACAGTGGAAATCAATGAGCTGCGCAAGAAAATTAAAGACGCGAAAATGCCAAAGGAGACTACAGAGGTTGCGGAAAAAGAGCTGGACAGGCTTTCGAAAATGCCGCCTGCAGCCGCAGAGTATACGGTGTCACGCACTTATCTCGATTGGTTGATTGAGCTTCCCTGGGAAAAAGGCACTAAGGATAATTTGGATGTCAAGAAAGCGCAAAAAATTTTAGATGAAGATCACTATGATTTGGAAAAAGTGAAGAAAAGAATACTTGAGTACCTGGCCGTGAGGAAATTGAAAAAAGACATGAAGGGTCCGATTTTATGTTTTGTCGGCCCGCCTGGAGTTGGTAAAACTTCGCTGGGTAAATCGATTGCCAGAGCTCTCGGTAGAAAATTTATGAGGATCTCACTTGGTGGCGTCCACGACGAAGCAGAAATAAGAGGGCATCGCCGGACTTATATTGGTGCGCTCCCGGGCAGAATCATTCAAGGACTAAAAAAAGTGGGATCGAAGAACCCGGTTTTCATGTTAGATGAAATTGACAAAATTGGAATGGATTTTCGCGGCGATCCTTCATCGGCCTTGCTTGAAGTTTTAGATCCCGAGCAAAATAATTCATTTTCAGATCATTATCTCGAAGTGCCGTTTGATTTGTCGCAAGTCATGTTTATCACAACAGCAAATTTAGCCGACCCTATTTTACCGGCTCTCAAAGATAGGATGGAGATGTTGGAGCTTCCAGGATACACCGAGGAAGAAAAACTTAAAATTGCTCATAAGTATCTGATTCCGAAACAACTTAAGGCGCATGGGTTAACAAAATCTCATATAGAATTTAAAGAAGAAGCAACTGCGGAAATTATCAAATCATATACTCGAGAGGCCGGGGTTAGAAATTTAGAACGTGAAATAGCAGCGATTTGTCGCGGAGTTGCGAAAGAAGTCGTGGAAGGAAATACCGAGTCGAAGGCGATAAAGAAAGATTCGGTTTCTTCATACTTAGGTTCAATAAAATTTTTCAGTGAAGTTGCGGAAAGAACTTCAAGGGCGGGCGTAGCGACCGGATTAGCGTGGACACCCTTCGGTGGAGATATTCTTTTTGTGGAAGCGACTAAAATGAAGGGCAAGGGCGACCTCATTTTGACCGGTTCTTTAGGCGACATCATGAAGGAGTCTGCCAGAGCAGCGTTAAGTTATATCCGCTCCAAAGCCAGCGAATTGAAAATTGCGGACGACATATTTAGTAAATATGACATTCATATTCATGTCCCCGCAGGAGCGATTCCGAAAGATGGACCTTCTGCTGGTGTGACCTTGCTCACTTGTCTCGTTTCTCTTCTTACAAACAAACTGGTCAGCAACGATCTTGCCATGACGGGAGAAATCACCTTGAGAGGGTCGGTTCTTCCGGTTGGTGGAATTAAAGAGAAGATCTTGGCCGCTCATCGTGCCGGGATAAAGCGAGTACTCCTGCCGGAAAAAAACCGAAAAGATTTTGATGATATCCCGGAAGCGGTACGAAAACAAATCGAACTTTGTTTTGTGAGCGAAATCGATCAAGTTCTGAAACTTGGAATATCCGGCAATGGGAATTAATGTCTCAAGACGGTTATATTGAATCAAGAAAATACATTTTTAAAATATTTGAATTTTCTGATTTGGGAATCGAACGGTATCTTACTCTATAATTAATAGTAGTTTGCAAGTAATAGCTTTTTTTTCAGATATTGGCACAGTGTTTGAATAATAGCGATGAAATTGATTACAGCTAAGCACACACTGAAAAAGCCTTGAAAGAACTGCTATATTTTTCATCAACAGATTTGATGGTCGAGGTTTTGTATAAAAAAGAGTCTAATTCCCTCACTTATTCTTCGCATCGAGAATTGTCTTTTGGCGAACGTGTCATTGTAGAGCAGTATCTTCTTACAAACATCGCAGTCAAAACCGAATACTATAAAAAGCACCCCGCACTGTTTAATTATGTAGGAATAAATAATAAGCTCACCAAAGACTTAAACCAGTTTCATTTAAAAAACACAATTAAAACATTAAAAGAAAAAGATACCGAAGTCGCTGATTCGGTAAAAAAGTTGATTAACAAATCACTGGCTAATTATTATTTTGAGCGCATTGGCAACACTATTTTGGAAATAAGAGAAGCGGTTAAGGAACCTTTCTATAACAAAAGTATGGCCATTTACGAAAGCAAATTAAAACAATTAGTCGATGCCTATAATGTTCATTCCGTGGATAAAGTAACTTATCAAAATGTAGTTCCGGAGGAACTAAACACTATCTTCAAAATTAGAAATTCTTAAGGAGTCTTAAAATGAAGTCAAAATTAACAGTCCTGGGATTAGCTGCCAGTTTGGTGGTTTGTACAAGCGTTGGATTTGGTCAGTCCGGCAAATTTGGTGTTGGTATACAAGGTGGAGTCCAAAAACTTTATGGAGATTCAAAGAATGTGAGCCTCGGGCCCGGTCTAGACGGTTTTCTTTCTTACCGCGTTTTAAAATTTGCCGATCTTGCATTAGGTTTCGGCTATAGCAAACTAAAATTTGATGGGGTTACGAACGACCTTTTGACTGCTGACTTAAAAACAAATTTGGAACTAATTTCTAAAGGTATTTTTAGACCTATGGTAAGCCTGGGAGCCGGAGTTGTAAGTTACGAGGGCGCCTCAGGGAGAAAGCTAACCCCGTCATTTTTTGGGGGAGGTAGTTTTAGTTTTAGGTTAAGCCCCAAACTGGCATGGCACACTGGAGCGGATTATCGTTTCACAACGACCGACCAGATTGATGGAGCCCCTCCAGGCAGTAAGAGCAAAGACGGGTATTTGAACGTGCGAACAGGAATTACATTTTATCCAGGAGGTGAGGAAGAGGGTCGTCCTCAAATTCTTGCTTATCAGAGAGCGCCTCTTTTCGAAGTCGAAGAGGACCCCGATACGTATCGACCTTTTCTGGATGAGCCGGTTTATGACAACGTGGATGGTGGAATGCCTGGGCAACAAGAAGCCAAAGATATGGAAGAGTACGTCAAGTTTAAATCCAGAATCGATGCACTGTCTCAAGATATGGATTCTAAGGAAAAAAAGATTATTCAAATGCAAAATGCTCTGAATGAGCGCAAAAGAACCCTTGCTTCCATGGAAAATAGAGCGGAAAAACAACCCGGAAGATCACTTCCTAAGAATTCATCCATGTCAGGATTCTCCGAAATCTACGAGGAAGCATTGATAAATTATTATAATAAAAACTATAAAGAGGCTATTTCTCTTCTCCGCCTTCTCCTGCAGCAATATTCCAGTCACTCTCTTGCCAGCAATTGTCAGTATTGGATTGCCCAAAGTATGTTTTCGATGAATCAATATGGTGACTCAATTGATGAGTTCTATAAGGTTTTGAGTTATCAGCGGTCCCTGAAAAAAGACGATTCCATTTTTCTATTAGGGCAAGCTTACTTAAAAATAGGCGAGGGAGAACGGGCTAAAGAGTCGTTTACCCGCTTGATAAGGGAATATCCCCATAGCGAATTTGTTCAGGGGGCACAAAGTTATTTGCGAAACTTGTAAGGAAGTGACTTGAAATTGTCCCACATTGCCTGACTAGCATCAAAAACTTTTAATCCACCTTTTCATTGGCAATCTTCGTGAAATAAACGTTGATTTTGTAAATTATTTTTCTAAAATTGTGTAGAACGTAATACCTATACAATTTGGGGTGGCTAATGAACAACCTTAGGGTACTCATCGCTGGTACGAGCAGCTCTTACCTCGAGATTTCCAAAAAAATATTAAAATTCCACTACCATGACTGTGAAGTGGATTTTGCCCTCTCTGGGAGTCAATGCATTGAAAAAGCTTTGAAGTCAAGTTATGATATCGTGCTATTTGATTACCAAATGGGCGATAGAACCGGTCTTGAGGTTATCGATTCCTTAAAAACTTCGAATAACAGAATGCTTTTAATTCCATTGATTGATGAAGGAGATGAGGGCAAAGCAATCCAATCCATGGAAAAGGGTGCTACTGATTATATTATCAAGGCAAGAGGTTATTTAACAGCCCTTCCTTTCACGATGAGAAATATTCTTGACCGGAAAAGTGTGTTTAAACGGGAATTGCCAACACTAAAATTGGTTGACGAGCCTGATGTTCATGAGGGTCATTTTATATTAGATAGAAAAGGCCGCATCCTCTCTGCAAATCAAAACATGGCTAAGATAACCAATTATTCAAATGAAGAATTATTGGAATTAACTTTCACTGATTTGTTACCAAAGGACCAAGAAAGATTATTTAACAATCAGTTGGATTTAATTACGCATAACGGCAAGTCAATTGAATCTTTCAAAACAGAAATCCTCGGGAAAATGGGAAACAAGATGTTATTGAATATTATTCTGACTGCCGTGAGAGATGACCAAAAAAGAGTTGTAAGTTACCGGGGAAAAGTTGAACGTCTCACTGCTGATGTAAAAACATACAGAACAACTGAAGCAGAGATCGATCAGTTGAAAATGATCGATCAAATATCTCAAGCAATTATATCTTCTTATGATGAGCCTCTGAATGTTTTGCTGGAAAAGTTTTCAGAGATTGCCTGCCAGATTTTTGGTTTTCAGAGATCGACAATTGCCTTGCTGGACAAAAGAAAAAAAGCGTATATCAAGCAGTCAATGACTGGTTTTCCAGTGTTAACCAGTCGTAACAACACCGATGTGGAGGTTCCAAAAGAAATCGTCGATAAAATATTTTCAAATAAATTTCTAGTGAAGTTAATTTATTACAATCAGTCTCACAGGCATTTCACGAGCCAGCTAAACGCGAGATCAATAGAACGCCGGACACAAAAACGCCGCCCCGAGAATAAATGGCACCAACGTGACCTGATTTTAGTAAATCTTCTGGTAAGGAACGGCGATTCATTCGGTTATATTTCTCTGGATAGCCCAACCTCTAAATCGCAGCCGGCCAGAAATGCTTTTCATAATCTCGAACTGTTTGGACGACTTATTTCCATGGCGATTGAAAATTATTATCAGTTTTCCGAACTCGAAAAGCGGTCGCGGCGTTTGAAGCAAATACTAGTCACAAGTAATATTTTCAAGCTTTACTTAAGTTTAAATGATTTGCTTAAAGAGGTTGTTTGGTCAATTAAGTTTTCTCTGGATTTTAATTTAGTTGCATTGGGATTGGTTAGCAAGAGGAGTGGCAATCTTGAAATTAAGGCTGTTGCTTGTGATGACAAGAATAAACGAAATCAACTGCATGGATTAGCTTTTCCCCTCGATCCTTTAGCCGAACTATTCAGAGCAGAGTATAACAATGGCAAATCATTTTTGGTGGAAAAAGAAGAAGAAATTCTTTATTCATTAAAGAAAATTTATTACGGCGACAAATTCAATACCTCACAAAACGGAGGCTGGCCCACTTGCGGAATATTACTAGTCCCGGTAAAGTCACGGGATAGCAAAATAATTGGCTTGTTAATGGTCGATGACCCGGTGAATAAGAAACTACCCACGAAGGATGTAATAAAAACATTAGAAATATTGGCTAATCAAATCGCCGTAGCCATTGATAATCGAGTGCTCTATGTTCAAATGAAAGAAAAAAATCGACGAACAGATAAAAACGGCCAACAAAAAAAAGAAAAATCGGCCGATGAGACCTCTGGTATAAAAGGTTTTGTCGATAGAATTTTTAAATAAGTTTTTTTACCCTCCTGTTATTTTTGACCAAATCCTCATGATTTCTTCTTGACTTGAACAAGACGTTTTATTACTTTGAGTATCTAACTAAATTAAATATATTTAGGTTATGATATTTTCGTGTAACTTAGGTAAAATATTTCGTATACTATTTGTATTTCTAAATCTTGCGGTTTAATTCGATCAGCATTCATATTTTCCCAAAACTTGCTTTGCTAATCCTACTTTTATCATGCACGGATCGCGAACGATCGAACCCACTTGACCTAAAAAATCCTGAAACCTTGGGGCGTCCCACCGGGCTTAATGTGATTTCAATTCAAGATACGATATTTTTAAACTGGGATATAATTGAATTGAGTGATTTAACTGGTTATCAAATTTACCGTGGGTCGGACACTAATACTGAACCAGTTTTACATGCCTTTGTGTCAGCTCCGTCGAATACCTTCAAGGATTTTACAGTAGTATTTGACATTGAATATGATTATCAAATTTCTGCAGTTGGGGATAACTTTGAAAGCTCGCGGTCCGATTTTGCTAAAATCACGCCCGGCCCAACCTTTAATTGGGTAACTGAAAACGGGAATCAACAAATAGCAAAATTGACTCATGACTCCAGACATCTTATTCATAGAACAGGCAGATTCTCAGCAATTGTTGATATAGAACCAAATCCAAGAACAGGCGAGGTTTGGGTGTTAAACAATTTTATCGGTATTGAGGGCAATCTTAAGAAGGTTACTCCTGAAGGTAGAGTTGATGAGCGCTTTATTACTTTTGAGTCGCCAACGGACGCGGCTTTAAATTATGATTTAAATGAGATTTGGGTTGCCGATCCGCAGCAAAGTTCTGTAACCAAGCTTGATTCTAAATGGAATACCATTTTTACCATACATGAATTCACAATACCCACTTTAGTTGCAGTGGATCAACGAAATGGAAATTGTTGGGTGGCTCATAACGACTCCGTTTCGCGGGTACTTTCAGATGGTACTCAAGTGCTGAAGTCGGGGGTGCGGTTTGACTCGATCACATCCATGGACTTAAACTCAGAAGATGGCAGTGTCTGGCTAGTGGATGGAACTCGAATCGTTAAAATTAATCAAAATGGTGATTTCCTATTAGAGATTAAGGCGCCTTTGACTTTTCCCGGAAAAATCGCAATTAATGACTCCACCGGCGAACTCTGGGCAATAAATGATAATCCTGCCGGCTTATACAAGTTTTCACCGACAGGAGAGATGCTCTTTGATGTCACTGTCAGTTTTAGTCCCGATAATATCTCTGTAAATCTATATGACAACAGTGTTTTGGTTTCTGATGTCCGAGGGCACACTATTTACAGAGTTTCAGAAGGTGGTGAAATATTGAGCTTGTTTAAGGGCTTGATATTCCCTGATCTTGTCAGTGTTCAAAATCAGGCCCGAACCAATTGAAGTTAACAGATTTTTATTTCGGTTTGGTATTGATAATATTAAAAGATTTAATATATTATAGGCAAAACAGTGGTTGAAAGCAGCTATTGGATTATTCTAATTTTTCTCAGAGGTAGAACGCAAACACTAGAGAAATTTAGCTCTATTGTATTTTCTAAGGAGGAGTAAATGGAAGGGTTTGAGGTTTCAAAAAGTGAAAATGGTGACATCTCTATTCTATATCTGAAAGGGTATTTAGATGCTCACACAGCGCCTGATTTAGAAACCGAGTTCCAGAAATTAGTCGATGCAAAAAAATACAATATCATTGTTAATTTCCAGGACTTAAGTTATATCAGTAGTGCCGGTCTTGGTGTTTTTATGGGATTTATTGAAGACATTAGAAAAAATGGCGGTGATATAAAGCTTTCCGACATGAAGCCCAAAATTTACAGAGTTTTTGATCTTTTAGGTTTTCCGACGTTATACGATATTTTGGATGAGGAAGCGAGGGCGTTGGAGAAATTTGGAAAATCCTAAGTGAAGCGCTTGTAGAATCTGAAACCGTAAACA
Source organism: candidate division KSB1 bacterium (assembly GCA_022562085.1). Taxonomy (NCBI): domain Bacteria; kingdom Pseudomonadati; species Candidatus Zhuqueibacterota bacterium. Next base: position 8,713 of record JADFPY010000026.1, read on the forward strand.
TGGGCCTAAAAAAAGAGGGTAAAAATCTTGCCTAAAACTCAGAAAGAGTATCAATTAAAGATACCAAGTCAATCCGATAACCTTGCGATAATTCGGGATGTCGTTGCCAAAGTTGCCAGCCGGGTAGGGTTTGATACGGATGAAGCAAGTAAAATCGAACTCGCCGTCGATGAGGCTTGCACGAATGTAATTAAACACGCCTATGCCAACAACTCAAACCAAATGATTGAAGTTTCAATCAAGGTCGATCAAAAGAAATTGATTATTATCGTTGCCGATAAAGGCAAGGGCTTTAATCCGGATGAAATAAAGCTGCCCGATTTAAATAAATCGATAAAAGAAGGACGTAAGGGGGGACTGGGTTTATGTTTGATAAAAACTTTGATGGATAAAGTTGAATTTGAAATAAAACCTGGCTCGAAAACTCAAGTTAAAATGATCAAGTATATTAGCTGACCCGCCAGTTGTCCATTCTCTATTTAGCAATCTCAAAATTGGTCCCGTGGAAAAAGTAACGAAAGAAGAAAAAAAATTCACCTATTTAGACGAGAAGCTTTACGAACTTCAGGCTTTATTTGATCTAAGCAAGGCCCTCAATTCCTCCCTTAACTTAAAAAAAATCCTCGACACGATTCTCCTCACTCCTATGGGCAAGCTCTTAATTACAAAAGGGATCATTTTAATATCCAAAGGAACTGATGGTTTCGTGATTGAATCCTTGAAAGGGATTTCTAAGTCGCTCTCCGGAAATCGTATTCAAGTAGATAATTATCCCTCGAATCCAACTTACTTAAGTGAATTACCGGCTTCTCCCTGGCAAGCCCTTCTTCTGAAGAATGGCATTGAATTGATAATTCCAATTCTCCATGACGAAAAGAAGCTCGGTTTGATCGGGTTCGGAAAAAAAATCATTGGCGATGTTTTTTCAGACTCTGAATTGGATTATCTGCATTCTCTTTCAAATATCGCGGCGACAGCGATCCAAAACGGGCTGATATTCGAGGAACTTAACGATGTTAATCGGCAATTGGACAAACGTGTTCAAGAACTCAATACACTTTTCGAGATAGGGAAGGAGTTAAATTCAACTTTTGAAATTGACAAGGTCCTAAATCTCCTGGCTTACTCTATCATGGGTGAGTTAATGGTCAAGCGATGCTTGATATTTTTAGTTGAAAATGACAATTTGGTGCTTGCTTTAAACAAAGGCTTTCAGGGTGAACATGAACTGAAAACAATTAATGATCCTAAATTTCATAGTAAATTACTTGCTGCGGAAGAATCAGTATTAATTGATGATGGAGATGAATCTAAAATTGGCCAGCTTTTTAAAGACTTGGGTATCGCGGCTTTTTTCCCGATGCGCATCCAAAACGAAACGAAAGGTGTGGTTGTGCTCGGGGAAAAAATCACCAATCTTAAATTCAACAAAGATGAGCTGAATTTCTTGACAACTCTGGGCAATCTTTCCATGATTTCAGTTGAAAATGCCCGCCTGTTCGAGGAAACCTTAGAAAAACAAAGATTAGAGAAAGAGCTTCAGGTAGCAAGAGAAATTCAAAGACAACTCCTTCCTGATGCCTGCCCCAAGATTGAAAATTTTGAAATAGCGGCAATCAATATTTCATCACTGGAGGTTGGCGGAGATTATTACGACTGCATTAAATTAAACGACAACAAATATGTGATTACCATTGCTGATGTTTCGGGAAAAGGGGCTCCGGCGGCCTTATTGATGGCCAACTTGCAGGCTAGTTTACACGCGCTTGTAAATACTGATCTGGATATCGAGGAAATAACGTATCGGATTAATAATTTAATTTACCGCAATACAGGCTTCGATAAATTCATTACATTCTTCTTTGGCGTGCTGGATGTGAAAGAGAAAACATTTACCACCGTAAATGCGGGACATAATCCGCCTTATCTGTTCCATAAAGATCGCTCGTTTCAACTTTTTGAGGAAGGGGGTCTCATCCTTGGCATGATGCCTAATATGCAATATGATTCTGAGACCGTTTTACTTAAATCAGGCGATTGCGTGGTCATGTTCACAGATGGGGTTTCAGAAGCGATGAACGGCAAAGAAGAAGAATTTGAAGATAAACGCATTCAAGAATGCGTCCTAAAAAGCTTTGATTGCTCTGCTGAAGATATCATGCAAAACCTAATTGCTTCGGTGAAGGATTTTTCAAAAGGTGAGCCCCAGTCTGATGATATTACAATTTTAACCATGAAAGTTCATTAGCTTGTTATCGCTATCTGGGGGCTCCTTCCTCCTTCATTCTGCTTTCTTGATTTGACCGCTATGAGTTTCCTTTCTCTTTAGTTGGTCAATGTTTGCCTGACAAATCGAGTTAACAAGGTTTCTTAAAATAAATTTCCTATGGCTTCTATAATAGTGGTTGACGACGAAAAGTCGATTACATATCTCCTTTCTGAAGTTTTAAATAAAGACGGGCACGACGTTAAAACCTTTTCCGACGGCAAGCAGATTGAAGACGAGCTCAAAAAACGGGAATATGCCTTAGTCATCTCGGATCTTCACATGAAAGAGGTCGGAGGACTTGAAGTTTTAAAAACAGTGAAAAGTTATTCTGAAAATACCGAAGTGTTAATTCTCACGGGTCGTGGAACCATCTCAAGCGCAGTTGAAGCGATGAAATTATCTGCATTTGAATATCTCACCAAACCAATTGATATGGAAGAATTCCGCTTGAAAGTACAAAAGGCGCTTGAGAGGCGAGACTTAAGACTTCAGATTGAGAAACAGCAAAAAGTGTTGACCGAACACCAGGAAATGATCAAAAAAGATTTGGCGCTTGCTGAACAAGTGCAGGCCAGTCTCGTGCCGCAATCAATAGTTTTACCAGCGGTCGATGTTAAAGTGAAATATATGCCCATGATTGGCGTCGGAGGCGACTTTGCTGATATTTACTATGACGGCGGTGAAAACATCTACCTGACTTTGGTTGATGTCACCGGACACGGCATTACAGCAGCCTTGTTAGTTAATCGTGTTTGCAGTGAGATAAGAAAGCATGTCCGCGAGCAGCGACAACCATCGACAATTCTTCACAGGGTAAACAATTTTATTTTTGAGGCGTTCGAAGGAATGGCGACCTTTTTGACTATGTTTTCCGGTGTCATTAATTTGCGAAAAGGTTCGCTTACTTATGCCGGCAGCGCCCACCCCGCCACAATTTTGTGGAAAAGCCGGGAAAATAAGTTTGTCCAGCTTGAATCGCAAAATGTGATCATCGGTTATGAAAAAAAAACTGAAAATAAATTTTCACAAGATATCGTTATGATTGGGCCGCAAGACAAAGTCATTATGTACACAGACGGTATTATTGAAGCGGAAGATGCCAAGGGAAAGCAACTTGGAATAAATGGGTTTATTGATTTTTTTAAATCGAGCATCTACCTTTCTGTTGACGAAATTCTAGATACTATTATAACTGGAGTTTATGAGTTTTCGCCGAATCCCATTAAGGATGATGTCTATTTGATCCTGGCGGGCATGAAATAATCCACGCGACAAAAGTGTCCTCTCAAATTATTACATTCTTAACTGATTGTGCCGGTTTCAATCCATTTCGCAAGCGGTCTGGAATTTAAAAACCAAGGCAAAGATTTTTTGATGATAACAAAAGTGACTTTCAAAAATACAAGACGCAGGGAATGGCCTGACTGGCGAGGTCGTTTATATTTGACCGGTTGGTAGATTTGATTTCAAATATTCTAAGAACGGCAATCAGGATTCGTTTTACGGATCAAATGAGGGAGTAATGGACAACGATCACCCACAGCAAGATGAATTTTATTCGCGACAATATTCTCGAAGACGATTGAGAATATTTGATAAGCTCCGCAGCGACAATCCCAGGTTGAACCTTTATCTTTTTCTAGGTACTTGCGTAACTACGTTTTTAACCGGATGGCTTGGAAATGGGAACTGGCAGGCAGGCATTTGGTATGGCGGTGCAATTATTTCAATTCTACTGGCTCATGAAATGGGGCACTACATAATGTGCAAGAAATACGGAATAAGCGTCACATTACCGTTTTTTATTCCATTCCCTCCGTTTATTAGCCCTTTTGGTACGTTGGGGGCCGTCATTAAAATGGAGTCCAGAATTCCGAGTCGCAAAGCCTTGTTTGATGTAGCCGTTGCCGGACCCCTGGCTGGTCTTTTCCTGACGATCCCGGCGATTTATTTTGGTATCCAGCTCTCCGAAATTGTTGATTCTCAGCCCGCTGATGCAAGCGGAATGATCTACCTTGGTGAATCGTTCTTATTTGCAAAGCTTTCAAATTTGGCACAGAGTGTTCCGGAAAACCAGGATGTAATGCTCCACCCTCTGGCATATGCCGGTTGGGCTGGTTTATTTGTAACTGCGCTAAATTTACTCCCTATCGGCCAGCTCGACGGCGGCCATATCGTTTATGCACTTATTGGAAGAGGGCATAAAATAGTTGCAACGACGGCGTTAATAGCATTTGGCGGGATTGCAATTTTTATATTTCATGGCTGGATTTTGCTGCTTATTATGCTGATCTGGTTTGGATACAAACATCCACCAACTATGGATGAAACACCAGTTGACACAAAAAGAATTGTAATAGGTGTTATTACTCTGCTTATTTTTCTTCTTTCGTTTACTCCGGAACCCTTTAAAGTTGCCGCTTTTTGACAGAGATTGACAAATTAAAAAAGTTAATAAATTCTTGACATGAAGTTTGGTTTTCGAAAGGAAGCTTGTTATATTGGCTCCCTATTATTTTCAATAACTAACCAGGAGATGTAGTTGACATGGCATTTGATTTTCCACAGTCGATTGATTTAGCACAATTGCCAACACCAGTTGAGAAGCTTGAGAGAATTTCGAACATTTTTGAGGGGCCGCAAATTTACATCAAGCGTGACGATTTAACAGACGTCGGTATGACCGGCAATAAAGTTCGAAAGCTCGAATTCTTGTTAGCAGAAGCCGTCCAAAATAAATGCGACTATGTAATCACCTGTGGGGGATATCAATCTAATCATGCCAGGGCTACTGCTGTTGCTTCAGCAAGGGTAGGGCTCAAATGTCTGCTTGTCCTCAGAAATAGCCTGAATGCACCCCTCGAAGGAAATTTGTTTATCGATAGATTGGTTGGGGCTGAATTTGAGTACATCACTCCAGAAGAATATATGCAAGTTGACGATGTGATGCTGAGAATTGCTGAGAAGTTAAAAGAGAAAGGCCATCAACCATATGTTATCCCTGAAGGGGGGTCAAACGAAGTTGGTTCGCTGGGTTATGTCAAGGCAGCCGGAGAACTAGCCCAACAACTCAAGTCTATGAAGTTAAGAATTGACCATATTGTTCTTCCGGTCGGCTCGGGAGGAACTTATGCTGGACTATTGCTGGGCAAATTTCTTTATGACCTGCCCGCTCAAATTCACGGCATCAACGTTTGTGACGATGACTCTTATTTTGTCAACAAAATATCCAGCTTACTGACGGCCATGCAAAAACGATATAAGCTGACATTTAAGATAGACAAAAAGGATATCAGCATCATCGACGGCTATGTCGGCAAGGGGTATGGATTAAGCAGCCAGCATGAAATTGATACAATTAAAAAAGTGGCCAGAGCCGAAGGGGTTATTTTAGATCCGATTTATACCGGCAAGGCTATGTTTGGATTGTCCGATCAGATTCGTCAAGGTAAATTTAAGCCAGGCGAAAATGTACTATTTGTTCACACCGGCGGGATTTTCGGACTCTTTCCAAAGAAAACGTTGTTCTTCTAGAAAAGGCTTTGACCAATGATACCACGCTTGAAGCGATGGTATCGGTAAATGACTAAACCAGCAGCCTGCCACCATCTACCACAACAACTTCCCCCGTGACAAAGTCGCTTCCCTTCAAAAGGAAAATCGCGGCATTGACGATATCTTGAGGTGTACCGAGTTTTTTGAGGAGGGTCGAATCTTTAATTTCAGTCTTATATTCTTCAGTTGCATCTTCCGACATTAAGATTGTGCCTGAGGCAATTGCGTTCACTTGAATGTTAGGCGCCAGAGCTTTCGCCAGGCCCTTGGTAACCGCAATCAAACCCGCTTTAGAAGCGCTGTATGGAATGAACTCAGGCCAGGGTGAAATGCCTGCCACATCCGTTATGTTGATGATTTTACCGCGCTTCTTCTGCTTCATTAGGTCAGAGACGTACTGCGCGCAGAAATACGGAGCCTTTAAATTAATGCCAAGCAGATCATCCCATTCTGGTTCCGAAGTCTCGCCTACCGGCGTTTTGAAATAAAGCGCAGCGTTATTGATCAAGACATCTATTTGCTTGAAGTGTTCGTGGCATTTTTTTACGACATTCTCAATTTGGGCTACGTCTGCAAAGTCCCCCTGAATTGCAAAAGCCTCTGCGCCAAGTGCTTTAATCTCTTCCAGGGTTTGATTTGCTTGTTCTTGAGATCGGTTGAAATGCAGGGCTATTTTCATCCCTTCCTTAGCCAGGCCGAGCGCGATTGCTTTGCCGACCCGGTGTGCGGCACCCGTAATGAGAGCGACTTTTTTTTGCAGATTCATCTTTTCTTTGTTTTAGACAAAAAAAGCGTGACGAGTCACGCTTTAGAGAAGTGTTGCGACCTTTTAGTCAGATTAAGTCAGTCCGTTGGTTTTCAAGTCTTTGCCCAAAGCATATTCTACTTCAAGCACATTATTTTTGAGCCGGTTTTGCAGATCTTTCCGGTCATCGATGACAATATTTGTGACAACTCTGTCGGCAAAAGTTTTTATTTCATCGTGGCATTTTTTCACAATAACCATAATCTCATCCCAATCCCCTTCGATAATTGTTCCCATCGAAGTGAGTTGATAGTCTAATTCGCTTTTTTCGATAATCGCAACGGCCTTGGCTATCATTTCTTTTAATTCTTCTCCGGTCCCAACCGGGGTAATTGTAACTTGTGCGAGCATTTCGATTTATTCTTAAGTTATTAAATAAACATGATTTAAAAAGATGGATTTAATATATTAAAAATACAGAAAATGTCAAGCCAAAAAATGAAATATGGCTTAATTAAAGTATTGACATTAACCATCGAATTTGTATATTTTTACTTTTAATTGTTAAAACCTTGTACCGCTCAAAACCTTTGGGAGCTAAATTTTGCATTTGGTTTTCAGCACTGAATATAGAAACCTTTCCCGAACGCCTGTTCTGAGTTTTTTATTTGTAACTCCGATTTGGTGCATTTATGAATTTTTTACTTTCAGATTGAACAATGACTGGAATGGCAACCTTAGAACGGGATTGGATTTTTTAATAAGAAACGGTCTGGAATCGGTCAATCTACCTGTTTGGATTCTTGCGGTGCTGGTTGCTTCATTCTTGATTTTCTACTTTTTTAAAAAAAAAGCTGGATCCGGCAAAACGCAGAACCTGTGTTTTTTGCCTACATGTTCTTGGAAAGCCTGATTTATGGGTCGCTATTGGGATTGGCGGTAGGGAGCCTTACAGGTGTTTTGCTAACTCCACAGGACATCTCTTTTAACCAATCAAAAATAAACTCGCTGGTTTTAAATTTAGGTGCCGGAATTTATGAGGAATTCGTTTTTCGTTTTCTTCTCATAACCGGTATTTTCTGGATATTAAAAAAAGCGGTAAAAAATAAATTTGTGATATATTCAGGCGCCTTTTTGGTGAGCTCTTTATTATTCTCTTTTTTTCACTATTTGGAGCCTTTCAACGAGCCATTTCAAGTGAATTCTTTTTTGTTCAGGTTTATTGCGGGTTCTGTCTTCTCGATTATTTTCATTTTTCGCGGGTACGGAATTGTCGCTTATTCACACTTTCTTTATAATATTTTGCTTATGTTTAGATGATCTCGGAAGTAGTTGATGAAGAAAATTATCAGGGATTGATGAAAAAAAGAAATTTAATTGTATTAGTATCTTCGGGATGTTTCTTAATCATTTTCGCACTCTTTTGGTTGTTTTTTTCGCCAATTGTGAAAGGGAAGAGCAGTGATTCTTTTCCTCTAAAAATTTGTAAAGGCTCGTCATTTTACTCAATAACCAATTTTCTGTTAAAAAATAACATCATTCCGAACTCGTTTAAGCTTAAAAGTACGGCCCGGCTTCTTAATTTGCAAAGCAAACTAAAAGCCGGTAAATATGAAATTAATGGCGGGATTTCAAGTTACGCTTTATTGAAACAGCTAACCGAAGGCAGGGTTGCTGTTGAAAGTGTCAGGATTCTTGAGGGGATAACAGCAAAGCAAATCGCGGGAACATTGAAACGCAGAATAGAGGTTGATTCTTCCCGTTTCATGCAGTTGGTTCATGATCCTGGCTTTGTGAAGAATCTTGGGGTTGAAGCAAAAACTCTGGAGGGTTTTCTTTTTCCCGATACTTATAACTTTTACTGGGGGATGAAGTCAGAGGATATTATTTCAATTATGGTGAATGAGTTCAAGAAAAATTTTAACGATGCATTGCGGAAAAAGGCTGAGGAAAGTGGCTTTTCAATTGTAAAAGCGCTAACTTTGGCCTCAATAATTGAGGGTGAGGCCGTGCTCGATTCCGAACGGTCAACCATTTCCGCCGTTTATCATAACCGTTTAAAGCGCGGTATTCGTCTTCAGGCTGATCCAACCATTCAATACGTCATTGAAGATGGCCCAAGACGTCTTTTGAAGCGGGATTTGGAAATTGACTCCCCATACAATACTTACAAATACAAAGGCTTGCCACCGGGCCCGATCAATAACCCGGGGTTGGCTTCAATCAGGGCCAGCGTGTACCCGGAAAATGTAAATTATCTTTATTTTGTCGCCAACGGAGACGGATCGCATACGTTCAGCAGAACGCTTAAAGAACATTTACGCGCTAAGAAAAAATTTGACCAGTACAGAAGAAAAATTAACAGACTAAAAGCAATTGAACGGGAAATCAAAAAAAACGAAAACCGCTGAAAATGAAGAAAATCATTTGCTTGAAGCGCTAAATCCAGCGCAGAGGACCGCGGTTCAATGTACTTCAGGGCCGGTGCTGATCCTGGCCGGCGCCGGCAGTGGAAAAACCCGCGTTTTGACTCACCGAATTGCCTATTTAATTCAGAAAGTCGGTGTAAAACCTTGGGAGATTTTGGCACTAACGTTTACCAATAAAGCCGCGCTTGAGATGAAAGACAGAATCGTCAAGCTGTTGAAAGGGATGGGAAATGAAGCGTGGACCGGTACGTTCCATTCGATTTGTGCCCGTATTCTCCGAATCGAAGGACACCACCTTGGTTATGAAAGGAATTTTCTAATCTTCGACCAAGATGATCAACTCAGGTTTATTAAAAATGTTATGACTGAGTTGAATATTTCACACAAGCATTACAACCCAGATACTATTCAAGCGCGAATTAACGGCGCTAAAAATTTGTACATTGGGCCCGACGAGTTTAAGGCCACTGCAAAAGAACCTATCGAAGAAACAGCAGCGCTGGTTTATTCCCACTACCAGGATCTGATGAAAAAAAATAACGCCATGGATTTCGACGATCTACTGGTGAATCCCATTTATCTTTTCGAGCAGTTTCCGGATATTTTGGAAAAATACCAGGAGAAATTCAAATATCTTTTGGTTGATGAATACCAAGATACGAATCGAACCCAGTATTTGCTGTTAAAAAAGCTGGCGGCAAAACACAAAAATTTGTGTGTGGTGGGGGATGACGACCAGTCGATTTATCGTTGGCGAGGAGCAGATATTCAAAATATTCTCTCAGTTGATAAAGATTATTCTGATTGCAGCGTTTTTCACCTCGAACAAAATTACCGATCGACACAATATATTTTAGATGTGGCCAATTCCGTAGTCGAAAAGAATTCAAGCAGAAGAGAAAAAAAGCTTTGGACGGATAAAGGGGCTGGTGAGAAAGTAGCGGTGTTGGATATCGATGATGATATTTCGGAGTCAATCACTGTTGTAAAATTAATTAAAGAGGAGCTTCAGCAGAAAGCCCGTAATTTTTGCGATTTCTGCATTTTGTACCGGACAAACTCACAGTCGCGCGTTTTAGAAGATGCGCTCAGAACCTCGGGAATTCCATATGTAATTGTTGGTGGGGTTAAATTTTATGCGCGGAAGGAAATCAAAGACGTTCTTGCTTATTTACGGTTAGTTTCCAACTCCAAAGACTCAATCAGTTTCAAACGAGTTGTGAATTTTCCTTTGCGTGGAATAGGGGAGAGTTCTATAGGTAAACTTGAACAATTCGCTGGTGACGCCGATATTTCGATGTTAGAGGCTGCAGGTAAAGTAGAAAAGCTGGAGACAATTCCGCACCGTATTCGAAATAATATTGTTGAGTTTCATTCTTTGATTAACAAATACGCTTCACTCAAAGACGAATTGTCCCCTGGTGAAATTGCCACAAGTATTGTAGATGAAATTGGCATTCTCAAGTCTTTTAAGGAAATCGGTACAGAGGAGGCAATGATACGCTCTGAAAACGTCCGGGAATTACTTTCTGCAATAGCAAATTTTCAAAAACTACACAATAGCGCTACTTTAGACGATTTTTTGGAAGAAGTTTCTCTGGTTACAGATATTGACACCTGGGACAATAAATCAAATGCCGTCACTTTGATGACGCTTCACAGTGCGAAGGGTTTGGAATTTCCTGTGGTTTTCATCGCCGGTCTTGAGGAGGGGCTCTTTCCTCTGTCCAGAAGTTTTGAAAGCACCGATGATTTGGAGGAAGAGCGCAGGTTGTTTTATGTGGGCGCCACCCGCGCCATGGAGAAATTGTACCTGACCTGGTCGGCCCAGAGAATGCGTTTTGGCGAAATTCTAAAGAACCTGCCCTCACGGTTTCTCGGTGAAATAGATCCGGAGTTTATTGATCGGAAAGACTTACGGAAATATTACGACTTCAAAAGGCGCCCTTCTTATAAAAAGTATCAAACACCGGAAGCTGATGTCATGCCGGCTTATGAGGACTTTTCACAAGAAAACAACGCCGTTTATGTTGGCGCTGAAGTTAAGCATTCCATGTTTGGTCTCGGAAAAATTTTAAATAAAGAAGGCCAAGGCGAAAGCATGAAATTAACGGTTAATTTTTATGAGGTCGGCAAAAAAAAGTTAATGGCAAAATATGCAAATTTGGAAGTACTAGGATAGATTTATGTTCAAAAAGGTCTTCAGTACAATATTAATTCTATTGGCTTTTATTAAGTTCTATTTACCTGGACTTATGGCGCAGGAAACGCAAGCCGATAAAGAATTCTTCTTCGCGCAAAAACTCTATCAAGACAAATTGTACAACCTTGCCGCTGAACAATTCAAAGAATTCTCCAGAAAATTCTCAAGCAATGAAAAGGCTGACGATGCTTTGTATTTGTCAGGTCAGGCCAACTTTGCCAATTCAGAATATCAAAAGGCGTTTGATTCTTATAAAGAATTAGAGATCAATTACCCACAGTCAAATTTTCTGCCCGATGCCAGGTTTCGATTAGCTGAATGCCAGGCAGCAATGCAGAATTTTGCCAATGCCGCCGAGCTCTTCAAACGGGTGCCTGTATTTCACAAAGAAAATGATAAAGCCGCCACCGCTTTCTTCGAGTCTGCGAAATCTTCTTTACAAATAGAAGACTCCAAATCAGCCCTGGCGGTTCTTTTTGAGCTCATCTCCACTTATCCGGATTCGCCGGAAAGAGTCGATGCCCATTTAAAAATCGTGGAAATTTATTTAGACCGAGGCGATTATACCGAAGCACTCACTCAAATCGAAAACCTTTTTCGGACATTCGGTCCCGATTTAAAAGATCCGCGAATTTATCTGCTTCGTGCAGAGGTTTTTGAAAAACTTGGCCAGTTCGAGGAGGCGCTTGAAATTTACACGACGATCGTCCAAGAATTTCAAACGAGTAAAGAGGCTCAAAGAGTTTTGTATCATTTGGGATCTTTATTTCAGACTCAAGGCGACCTTGATAAAGCTTTGACCTATTACGATCAATATTTGGTCAATTTCAAAGACTCAGAATTGACGCCGAAAGTCTATTTGAGAAAAGGTGATATTTACTTTTCAAAGGAGCAATTTGAACAAGCTTTGGAAAACTACCAAAAAGCAGAACAATCTGCCTCCACAAAACTACAAGATGAAGTCGACTATAAAATAGCAGCAGTTTTCGACCTGCAAGGGAAGTACCAATTAGCCGAAGCCCGGCTGCAACGGGTCATTAAAAATGCAACTAATTCAAAAAGAGAAAATAAGTCATCGCCTTTCCTTGAAGGCAGCTATTTTAAACTCACTGAAGTTTTTATTAAAAGCGGGCAGCCGCAAAAAGCACTGCAAAATATAGCGGAATACAAAAAGCGATTTGCTGAAAGTTCAAAACAAAAGAAAATCAAGTTTATGGAGGCGGAGCTATTTGAAAAACAGCTTAAAGATTACCCAAGAGCGCTCCGGGCTTATCAGAATTATTTAGATCAATTTTCCCGCAGCCGACGGGTTGACGAGGCTCAGGCCGGCATTGCACGTTGTTATGAAAAACTTTCTGATTATCTGTTAGCGCTAAAAGAATACCAGAATTATTTACAGCGGTATCCCGCGGGTGATGATTTCGAGTGGGTCAAAAATAGAGTTCGTTTAATTTCGGAAACAATTAATATCGAGGACGGGCTTCACCATGTTTCCGGCCTGCTTTCCAAATTTGCGGAGACAAAAGATTCGGGAAATTGGAATTTTGAATTGGCTAAATTTTATTTTCAAATAAAAGATTTTGCCCGCGCAATTGAGGCGTTCAAAAAAATATTATCCGAATCCGGTAATGGACTTGATAGGGCAGAGGTGGTTTACTATTTGGGGCTTTCGTATTCCAAAATGGCTGACAAATCGGCGCTGAAAAATGACTTCCAAAAATCAACTGCATATTTGGATAGCTCAGCAGTGCTGTTAGGTCAGGTAGTTGAAAACTACTCCGATTTTGACAAGCTTGAAGATGTGGAGTTCATGATAGTTAAAATGGAGCTCGACACCCTTTTTTCAGTGGAAAAGAAACAAACAAGACTTCTGGAATTACATGCACTTTGGCAGGAAAAATTTCCTGAGGGCAAGTATCTGGATTTTATTTTGATTCAGCTCGCGGATTCCTATCTTGAAAAGGCAGTAAATGATTCCGTCTCTGCTGCGGCCGCATTGAATTATTATAAAGGGATCCGGGAAAATTATACTAAGAGCCCTTATTTTGAAAAAGCAAACTTCCGCACAGCCGCTGCGTTAAGTTATCTAGGCCAAGATTCCACTTCATTAGCAGATTTGACCGCTTTTCTTAAGACTTACCCGAAAAGCGAATTGATTCCCGCAGGGCTTTTATTGAAATCTAAGTTGCACAAGAAATTTGGAAATATTGAGGCCGCGATTAAGGACTTGCAGCGAGTTGAATCGGAATATTTTTATTCCCCGCTTGCAGTACAAGCACAATTAGAATTGGCGAACACTCGTTTTGAAAATGGCGATTATCAATCGGTGCTCGACATTTACAGAGAACTTCAGAAGAACTCGCCTGAATTTTCTGGAAAAAATGGACTTGCGTTTGACAAATCAATCGGTTTGCGAGAGGCTCGTGCTTACGAAAATCTTGGAGAGGATTCTAAAGCGCTGGAAAGATACGTTCTGTTTGCTCGCCAAAACCCGGGTCACAAAAACCTTGACGAAGCTCTTTTGGGAGTTGCCCGAATCGCCCGAAAACAGGAAAAACTTGTTTTCGCAAAGGAGTATTATCAAAATATTCTAAAGCATTCTTCGCAGGTTCACTATAAACTTGAGGCCCGCCTTGCGTTGGGAGATATTCTGTTTAAAGAAGGATTAAATGACGACGCCAGGACACACTACATTTCAGCAAGTCAATTTGCGGGCAATCTTGAACAAGAAAAATATCCGGCGAGCCAAGCGGTCAGGTGCTTGATTAAGCAGAAAAAATTTGCTGATGCGGATTTAGCGATTAAAGCTTTCAAAAAAAAGTATAAAGACACCAAAGATGAAGAGGCGCAATTTCTATTAGAAAAAGCAAACATTTATCTGGCCACTAAAAATTTTGAATTGGCAGAAGTAGCATTTAAAAAACTCAAAAAAGACAACAAGAATACGGAGTTTGCAGCCCGGGGGGAATTTGGGCTTGGAGCGGTTTACTTGATTTCCAAACACACGGAGGACGCGCTAAAAATTCTGACGGCGATTCCGGCGAAATATCCGGACAGTGAGGTCGCTGTTTTGACTTATTTTAATTTGGGCGACTTTTATTATAAATCGCAGCAAATCGAAAACGCCATTTCAGCGTTCAAGCAGGTTTTGAAACATCCGAAAGCAGGCGGCTATTATCCAAAGGCCCTGCTTTATTTAATCCAGTGTTATAATGATTCACATTTCTGGGATCAAGCGATTATTGCCACTCGCGACTATTTGGACAAATATCCTTTCTCAAAACAAAGTTTCAGAAAGAAAATCGACTTGGCACAAGCTTTAATGAACCTGAAAGAATATAACCGCGCCATTGAGCATTTTCAAAAATTGCTGCCTTTTGCGGACGAGCAAACCGAGGCTGAAATTCAGTTTTATATCGGACAATGCTATCGAGAAATGGGAAATTTCGAGCGCGCAAGTGCCGAGTATCTCAAAGTAAGATACCTCACCAAACCTTCAAAGCTACCATGGCATGTAACTGCATTATTCGAGGCTGGGAGATGTTTGTTAAAAATCAAAGAAATAGAGGCCGCTAAAACTGTTTTCAAGCGAATCATAAAAGAACAAGGCTCCGAGAGTAACTTTGGCCGGTTTGCACAAAAACAACTGGACGATCTTGAAAAGAAAAATCTTTCCCTTACCTCGAAGAACGATACCGGGAATTAAAAAGAATCCATCGTCCTTTTGCTCTTCCATTTGAAACTTACCGAGAATTTTTTTAGTCAAACATTTGTTATATTCTTTGGAATAAAAAAATAAATAATAAGTATCTAATTTTAGGAATTCCAACTTGGGTTTAAAGGCCGTGCAAAAGATGGATTCAAACAGCGAAAAAGATGTCCTGAGATATGTTCGGAGATCTCTTTCAGGCGACGCAAAAGCGTTTGAATGGATTATTCGAAAATATCAGAAACGACTTTATTTTATTGTTTTGCAAGTAGTCATGAATCATGAGGATGCTGACGATATGCTGCAAGATACGTTTATCAAAGCGTACACAAAGTTGGATACTTACAACGAGAGTTTCCCATTTTACCCGTGGCTGTATCGGATTGCTATCAACACTTCTCTGAATCATCAGAAAAAGAAGGCGCGGCTGCGTGCGATGTCTCTGGATGATTTGGATGGAAATGGCCACCAAGCTGATTTGGCAGAATCACCGACCCAGATGTTTGACATGGAAGGCAGCGAGTTGGTCGCTAAACTAAAGGCGGCGTTAGGGAAAATCCCGTATGAACAGCGAGCGGTATTTATCTTACGGGTAAACGACGGATTGAGTTATCAGGAGATAAGTGAAACCATGGACATTTCCATGGGCACGGTTATGTCACGGCTGTCGAGGGCACGTGACAAGCTGCGGATTTTACTGGAGGAATATGTTGAAACAAACGATATCGAGGTATGAAGGATGAATTGTTCTGAAACTAAACCCAAGCTGGGCTTTTATCTGGACCAAGTATTGCCGGATGGCGAAATACAGGAACTTAAAAACCACCTTGAAGCATGCATGTCTTGTTCCACTGAGCTTCAAAATTTGAAAAAAATAGAATCCGTTATTCAGGCCGGGATTTATTCTGAACCCCCTGATGAATATTGGAATGATGTTCCACAAAGAATAACCAAAAGGATTGGAATCAGACCCAAGGTTTCTGCTTTTGAGCAGTTTATTGAATCTGTTGGAGGAATCTTGTCCGCCAAGAGTTTCCGATGGGGATTTGCCGGAGCCTTTGCTGTGGCATTACTAATTGTTACTCTAAATAAGGTGTTTGTTACTCAGCAAACGCCTGTTTCTATAACGCAAAGTAATTCCGTGGAAAGTGAGCAAGCTCCGGCAGCTTCGATTAGTGAATTGAATGCCGTCCAGAATGCGGATCCTCTCAAGCCCAAGGAAGTTATGGCGATTAAGGAGAAAAATAAATTGGAGGCTAAAGAGCCCCAGTCTGAACAGTTGACAGATCTGCCAGATCGAGGTAAAGGCAACCAGAAAATTGCTCTGAATTATCTAAGTGAAGCTTTACTTGCTCTGAATAGTGTCGAGAGTAAACCTTTAAAGACGGAAAACCGAGAAGTTCTCAGGGTTCTTTACCCCATTCCGAATACCGAATTTATTCTGCCGTCTCAAAGTGACGAATTGCAGAACGAAAATAATCCATTGCAACGAACTTTTGCTTTAAACAAACAGGACGCCCGATCCTTGAAACCGGATGTTGTTTCGGAGCTTCCGGATGAAATTAAAAGGATTCGAAGCGGTTTTCTGGAAACTTTGTGGATTGTTCAGGAAAGTCAAACACTGGATGAGAAGAAAAATATTTGGCTTTCATACATCGACCGGGAATCCGACATTACTTACCGGTCTTTAGCCGATTATAACTTGGCGCTGGTGTTGGCAAAGATTGCCGAGGATAGCAAAGATCGCGATCATGCAAAGGAAGCACGTAATTTTTTTCTTACGCATGAAGAAGCCCTGCGCTTCCAAATGGGAAATGAACGATTCGACAATAAATTAAGCCTTTTTGATAAAATCTTAGCTAATTAGCATATAATATACAGATTTTCCTTTTTCCCTCCTCTTAGCCGAGAAAAGGCCGCGTTTACCGCGGCCTTTTCGTTTTCTGCGGGTTCTGTAGGCTCGGTCAATTATGGTCGAAACACCCGATTCACCTTTGTCAAAACCCCTCGGCCATTTTTAACCTCATAATGGGGTTTGCTTTTATGCGTTTTTTTGACTAAAGTAGTGCCTATGAAACCAGCACTCAAGTTGACGAATGAAATCGAATCGTTAATCGATTTGGCACTACGGGAAGACCTTGGAGAAAATGGAGATGTTACCTCTAATTGCATTCTAAACTCCGATGATGAGGGCCAGGCAAGCATTATTGTAAAAAAGGATGGCATCATCGCGGGCCTGCCAATTGCTGAGTGGGTCTTCAAAAAAGTTAATCCTGGGCTTAAGGTGCAAAACAGGGTGGAGGAGGGTTCAAAAGTTCAGCGTTATGAAGAGGTCGTTCGAATTATCGGGCCGCTTGCCGGTATTTTGACTGCAGAGAGAACCGGATTGAATTTTTTACAGCGGCTCTCAGGGATCGCAACTCTAACTGCAGAATTTGTTCGGAAAGTGGCAGGCACCAAAGTCAGAATATTGGATACAAGGAAAACCACTCCGGGGTTTAGAGTTTTGGAAAAGTATGCCGTTCGGGCGGGAGGAGGAGGTAACCATAGATTCGGTCTCTATGATATGGTTTTAATTAAGGAAAACCACATCGCCGCAGCAGGTGGGATTGCAAGTGCAGTTGAACAAACCCGAGAAAATATGAAAAAGAGGGATCTCAATTTAAAAATCGAGGTAGAAGTTCGTAATTTGTCAGAGGTTGAACAAGTCCTGAATTTGGCAGTTGACAGACTGATGTTAGATAATATGAGTTTGCAGAAAATCCGGGAAGCAGTTAAGTTGGCAAATGGCAAAGTTGAGCTTGAAGTTTCCGGCGGAGTTACTTTAGAAACTGTAAGAGAGATTGCCGAAACTGGAGTGAATTATATTTCGGTGGGCGCTTTGACACATTCTGCGTCGTCCTTAGACTTGTCACTCTTGATTGATGCCGCTTGAGTTTTGCGCAACTCAGACTCTGCCTTGATCGCGGTGACGCGATCGACGACTGGGAGACGGTCAATGCTATTTTGCTTAATGTGATATCGGCTGCTTTCTGCTTTTCCGCCTCAACACCTCAATTGATAGTGGGTTAGAAAAAACCTATTCAGACTTGTGTTGACAGACTCCATCATTTACAACCAATCAAGTCTTATCCAAGTCCATGGGTCGATACTGGATGCTTCATCAAACAGCTGGATTGTATTCGGAACATAAAGTCCATCCTCGTTCTTTTCCAATATAAACTCGACACCACTTTCCAATTTGATTTTTATTGTATCAGAAACTTCAGAGTCCAATCTATAGTAACAGATATTCATATCCGCATCCACAAACTTGCGTTCTAATTCATGGCTATTAAGTGGTACATCCCCATCGAAAAAGAATAAGTCAGTCAACTCGAAAGCGCGTGATTCAGATGCGAAAAGTTGTTTGTCTTCTGTGTAATGATTATCAATAATCTGGAGCTGTTCGCTGTCAGGGGAAAAATGAAATTCCATATTGCCATACTTCCATAAGGTCGCCTTTTTGTATCCGAAAATGTCGGGAGTACAGTAGATCTCCGGAGGCCCAAGAATGCTCTCGATTTCGGTCTTATTCATGTTTAGTGTGATTGGGCCCAAGGCTGCTTTCTTAATAAATAGATTCGATTGATATTTTGTGTTTCTTGTTCTCGGCGCGGCCGACAAGCCATGTCGATAGGAACTCTTCGAACCAAGAGTAAGCCTGATCAAGCGACGTATAGTCCCGCTCATTTTCCCATACAAATCCATACATGTCATGCGCAATAAAAGTAGGGAGGAAATTGAAATAATTCGAGCGCAGCTTGTAGTCAGAAGCCTGCTTGATCGCTCGAATATCGTACTGTGTGATTTCACACTCGTTGCCCTCTAACCATTGATAGATGTTGGGAAAATCCTTGGCAAGAGACTGGAAGGACTCACTCCTTATTATTTTTTGGGAGTCATACTTTGGGGATACTCCCACACTAATTTTTTCCCACTTTTTATCCTATCAATCAATCCCAAGATCTCCTCAGCATTTTTCTTATGATACTGTCGCAACATATCTGTTATACTCATCTGATTTTTCCCTCGGAGTCTCTATTATTTTCGTAGTTCAGCATAGAACTTTATCAACACACATCTGACATATTTAGCTCCACAGTCCCCCAATTTGCCAAAATTCACGTACCTACTTGCACGGCAAAAACCTCACCGTTGTCTCCATCTCCTCAAGTACTTGTTCTAAAGCTGAGACAGTCGCATCGATATCCTTCTCGGTTGTCTGGTGGGAGAGGGAAAGCCGTACGGCGCAGTGTGTGGGTGTGCCCTGAGTTAAAAACTAGTGGATATACTTTTGCCACACCTGGGCTGGCTTGTGATCCTTCAGTCGATGTGGACATGATCAGTAAAGCGACTCCT
>JADFPY010000027.1 GCA_022562085.1 candidate division KSB1 bacterium
GGTGTCGCCGTTTGCGGCAATCCGGTCGGCGCCGACAATGGCGCAATCGATTTTCTTTTGCTGCATAACAAACGCTGCGGTGTTATCACAAATCAAAGTCACATCTATATTTTCGTTCATGAGTTCCCAAACATTTAGCCGCGCGCCTTGCAAAAGCGGCCGGGTTTCATCGGCGTAAACGTGCAGTTTTTTGCCCTCTTCATGGGCGGCAAAAACCACCCCGAGTGCCGTGCCGTAATCGGCGGTCGCCAGGGCGCCGGTGTTGCAGTGGGTCAGCACATTGAATCCATCTTTGACAAGCCTGGCGCCATGTTTGCCGAGCCGGCGGCAGATTTCCCGGTCTTCTTCCCAGATCGTCTGCGCTTCTTTGAGCAAGCGGTCTTTGATCTCAGCCACTGGTTTGCTTTTGTTTGCATCGGCGACCCGGTTCATGCGCTGAATCGCCCAGGAGAGATTTACGGCGGTTGGCCGTGTGGCATTTAAATATTCGGAGCTTTCTTTAAGTTGCTTAAAAAACGCTTCTTTATCTTCGCCCGCAAAGTTCTGCACACCCAAAACCACGCCGAACGCGCCTGCGATGCCAATTGCCGGAGCACCTCTGATCCTCAAAGATTTGATTGCTTCCGCCAAAACTTCGATGTCGCTGATCTCCAAATGGACCAGCTCTTCCGGCAGCTTGGTCTGGTCGATCATGCGGATTTTGTTATCTTTCCATTCGATGGTGGTGACGGGCATGGGTTCTCCTCTTTTTATTCCCCCTTGTTAAAGGGGTTAGGGGGTTGTTTTTGTTTCATAATCCAAAATCCAATTTTCAATAATCTGAGCAACGATTCAATTTCCTTTAATTTCTTTAACTTTATGTTTAGCTCTTTTTCAATTTGTTTTAGTGTGTCAAGGTCTGACATGGCTTGTGCCTCTTGAATCAATTTTCAAAAAAACATAACAAACCAACACTTCAAAAACAAGAAGTTTGTAAATTAGTTAAAAGTGAAATTGGGAGACTGACTAAGTCTAATTCTGAAGCTCTTTGTAGACTTTTAACTTCTTATAATCCGTGCCAATGATCACGGTGACCATGAGCTGCACGGAATCTTCAAGCTGGGGGGCCACTTGATTCTTATTGACGCCAAGCTCTTTGGCCACTTTTTTGGCGTATTTGCTCTCCAGGGAAACGCGGTCTAAAACTAACGTTTGCTCCAGGTCCCAGCCGCCTCCGTAATTGCCAATGTCTACAACATCAAAGTTTTTATTGCGCAGATACTGGGTTATCTCGTTGGCCAGACCCTGCACGCCGCAGCCGTTCAAAACTTGTACGGTAATGACTTGGGGCGGTGGTTCAACGGTGAGCGGGGTTTCACCCTCGGAGGCAAAAAAATTTGAAATCAGAGAAAAGATAAGAGTGATGTTGATGAGACTGAGTCCCCAAATCGCGGTGGTTAAAAAGCGCTCTTTGAGGGTCTTGTTTTGAGACCTTTTGTAGGGTCGTCGGGGTGAACTTTTACTTCTACTGTTTTTACGAACGGCACGTCGTCTTCTTGCCATTCTCCTCCTCTCCTTAAAAAAAAGACCGAGCTGAAAAACAGTCTCGGTCTGTTAAAATGCTGCGGTTTTAAATCATATGCTTATTTGAATTTTGACTCGTTTTCTTTGTCTAAAGGCGAACTGAATTGATTGAACCGGCTTCTGTTGGTGTAGGGCGAATTGTAGTAGGGCGAATAAAAACTGTTCGGCTGCTGGCTGAATTCCAATTGTATTTTGAAATTATCCGAGGGCTTATATTCAAACCCTGCTCCGGAAATGAAAGCCTGGCTTTGGCTCTGGAATTCATTTTGCCCAAACGGCTGGTGTTGAATGCCGAATTGGAAGTACATTTTAATTGGATTTGAGAGCTGGTACATCATGGTGTTTAAATAAAGCCCTTGATTGTAACTTTGGCCGCCAAATGAAGTGAAGGATAAAGAGTAGCTGTGACTCATTGAAAATTTGTTTGGATCGAGACCGATCAAGCCGACCAGGGTTTTGGGCTTGGTCAGGGCTTGCACCATATTGATTTTGCCGTCCTGCTTGAGTTGTCCAAATGCAAGCGCGGGTAAAATCAGCAGGCAAACAATCAAGCCAGTTAGATTTTTTTTATTCATTTGACTACCTCGCGGCGTTAAGTTCTTTTGTATATCTACCATGAAAAACGGGTTTTGTTCCTCAAAAGACTATGGTTCGACTTCGCTCACCATGTATTTAGCAAAATTAATTTTAAAAATCAATAACTTTTTAAGTTTCCTTCCAAAGTGAAGCTTACAAAATTTCCTGGCCAAAGCTAATCACCACATCTATTCTGCGGTTTTGGGCACGGCCGTCAGCGGTTTCGTTCGTTGCGATGGGTTTGCTTTCACCATAGCCGAGCGCGGTGATACGGCTTTGATCTAATCCCATATTTGCCAGTAGATATTGTTTAACGGCCATGGCTCTTTCGTAAGAAAGATTTTCGTTGAATCTATCATTCCCTCTGGCGTCGGTATGTCCTTCCACGGTGATGGGCGAACTCGGGAATTTCCGGATGGCGCGTTGAACTGTGGACAAAAGTTTGAAAAACTCAGGCTCGATTGTCGACCTTCCGGAGGTAAACGTCAGACCGATAAGCCGAATTATGATGTCATCCCCCTGGCGGAGCATCACCGCTTCCTGAGCGGCGAACATCTCCTCAACCGAGCTAATCAGGTCTTCTCGCCGCTTTTTCATTTCAAGCTTGTACCGTTTTTCCTGAAGCTCAGCCTGCAAGCCCTGCTCTTTTTCACGGTAGGCCAAAATATCCTTGCCAAGCTTTTGCAACTCGGCATTTTTTTCTTCGACTTCTTTTATAAGTTCTTTTTTCTCGTTTTGTAAATTCCTTGAGATTTGTGCGATTCTTTTTAAGGGCTTATCGAGGCCGCCATCAAAGGTCGGCGTAAATCCAAGCTCCCGGGCGATAGCTTCAATTATAATCTCGCGATCGAGCATGAAATTTTCCCATTCCTTCTCGTTCTTTCTTAGCCATTTGGTTTGCCTGGTGATAAAAATTGCATGTTTTGCTTCAGCTTCCGCCGCTTCGGCTTTTTCTTTAGCGCCGGTTTCCGAACGGCGATTCGTGTTCAAGATTGCCTCGGCCTCGTTTAATAATTTTCGCGCGTTTGCATAAATGATCGGAGAATATTTGGCCGCTTCAACTTCTTCGGCTTGCTTCATCAAATTTCGGACATTACCGATGATGCTGACTTTAATTGCGTTTAATTCGGCAGTTCGGTATTGTTTGTCAATTCCCGGCACTCTTCTCTTTGCGCTTTTAATATCGCCTTTTTCAAATTTCTTTGTTGTCGAAAGGAAGGCCTGTTCTGCTAAATCGTACTGTTCTTCGGAATATTGGGGGGCGTTGGCTTTCAGGGCATCCTCTCTCGCTTTGAGGGTAGATTCAAATGTGATTTTGCCCAATTTTGAGGTATCAAGACATTTATTTAAAAGGACACGCACTTCCGACAACTTCTTGTCTATCTTTTTTAGTTGCTTGCCATTTTTAAGGTCTCTTTGTGCTTGATTATATTTATCGAGTGCCTTCTTAAAGTTTGCAGGCGAAAGGATAGAGGCCTGTTCTGAACGGGCCAGGGCAAGCAGTTTATCCGTGTTTTTAAATATTGTTTCTTGAAGGTTACCGCGGTCTTGTGCGAACGTATTCGTGGGTAACCAAACTGTGATTGATAAGAGTACCAGGATCAAATTTTTTAGTTTTACTTTATTTGATGCGGTCATTTTATTGCCTCAGGAGATCAATTGATAGCGACTCGAATTCTAAGTTTAACTTAACTATTTTTCAAAGATTAGTCAAGCGTAATTTTTAGGCTCTTGTGGGAACCCGGTGAATTGAAACTTTTTTCCAGCGAAAATGTTTCGTCAATTTGTATAGAAAAATTATCGTCACCACTTTTATTAAGCTTAAGACTTTTATTTTTAAAGATTTAATTCTTTTTGGACGAAATAAAAACAAAGGGGCTTTAAAGTTCGCTTTATGGGAAAAATACATTTGGGTAACAATTAGGGCTTGGTGGAACTTCAGCCCACCGAAAACTGTGAAAAGAAAGTGACACCATCCGAGAGGGGAAGTGAAAGAACACCCTGTTTTCTCTCCAGAACATTGGAGATTCTTAATAAGAAACACAAGATTTTCCTTTGTCTTTTTAACAATAACTCTCGGGGTTTAAAAATGATTAAGTTCAGGCCAAATAGTATGTCGGGGTTCTTTCGATAACTTGAGATTTTTACTTGATTTTGATATGTTTTTAGAGTACTTTAAAATCTTTTCGATTACAACATAGGGCGATGCGTCATGGACGAAGAAGATATTAAACAGCGAATTAAAAAGCATGGAAATTTTCCTGGTCATATTGCCATAATCATGGATGGTAATGGCCGCTGGGCTAAGCGTCAAGAGCTTCCGCGGGTTGAAGGCCATCGAGAAGGCATTAACTCGGTTCGAGAAGTGGTCAGGGCGTGTGGTGAATTGGATATAAAATATTTGACTTTATATACTTTTTCAACCGAAAACTGGAATCGGCCACGTGGTGAAGTGACTGCACTTATGCGGTTACTTTTAAAAACCATTCGTTCTGAAGTGAATGATCTAAACAAGAACAATGTCAGATTGCAAGTTTTAGGAAATCTTCATGATTTGCCCTTGCCGGCTCGAAAGGGGATGGAAGGCGCAATGGCTTTTTTGAAAAATAACACCGGATTAACTTTGAATTTGGCTCTTAGCTACAGCAGCCGGAAGGAAATAACCGAAGCCGTTAGAAGAATAGCCCGCGGGGTTCAATCCGGAGAAATTCATCAGGATGATATCAGCGAGGATTTGGTATCAAAAAATTTATATACAGCGGAAATCGCTGATCCTGATTTGTTGATTAGAACCAGCGGCGAATTAAGGATAAGCAATTTTTTACTTTGGCAGCTGGCTTATACTGAACTTTATGTGACCGATGTGCTCTGGCCTGATTTTCGGCGTCGCGAGTTTTTTCAGGCGATCGAGGATTATCAGAATAGAGAGCGCAGATTTGGTAAAGTGAGTGAACAGATTCAGTCAACAAAATCACTAGTGCAATCGTAAAGTACTCATTCATAGACGATGTTTAAGAAAACCCTGATAACCCTTACTCTGGTAATCTTATTTGTTCTGGTCATTCTTTTTAATAGCTGGGACTTTTTTGATTTAAACGGCCGGTTCAAAAATATCCTGGTCGGCAAAATGCGCTCTCTGGTGGGGACTGAGTGCACTATTGGCGAGTTAAGCCTGGGTTTTGGTACAATCAATTTAAAGAAGGTTAATCTTGTATTTAGAGATCCTCGGTACCAGCTTTCCATCGAGGAGCTTCGATTCGGTTACAGTTTTTCAAGCCTTTTACGAGGCAATATAAAACCGGAGAAATCGGCAGAAGAGATAAGCATTTACCAACCGCGTCTAACCTTAACATATAATTCCAGGAAAGAAGTTAAATCCGATGTTGATCTTTCTTTGGAGATTTCCAGTGAGGCTGAAGAGGCTTACAGGTCGATTCTTAAAGAGGCCGACTTTATTAAGAAAATCACCATTTCTGAAGGTGAAATTAATCTTTTAGATACCTATTCATCCAAAAAAATTCCATTTGCCAAAAAGATAAATGGCTGGGTTTCCACAGATGCCGATGACAATGCCTGGTTAAGAATGGCCGGCCATATATTCGAAACCGACGAGATAAACATGATCATGTATGGCCAGGTTGATTTGGAGCGAGGCGGAATTGAGTCCATCAACCTGGAGCTGCGGGAGTACAAAATCGGTAACGAAATCCCCATTTTGCTTCCTGATTATTTCGAGATTCTTTCGGGGGTGGTGAATGGAAATTTAATAGTTACGGAAAGAAAGGAATCGCCCCGCGGTTTTAATATAGAGGGCACAGTTAAGTTAAGGGACGGTCAGGTAAAACTTAAATCAGAAAACCTCATACTTTTCGAAGAAATTTATGTGGATGCGGAGATCAAGGATTGGAACCTGGAAATCAAAAAAGCCTCGCAAATGATCAATGGCTCGCCGGTCAAGATAGAAGGAAGAATCAGGAATCTTTTAGACCCTGAATTTGATCTCCGCATAAGTTCCCAGCAATTAGATGTGGACAAGTTTTTAACTCATTTTCTCCCGGAAAAGAAATTACCTTTCGCAGGTTTCGCTCAATTAGATTTTTCAATAACCAAAAAGATCGCGAATCCAGTGATTCAGGGAACCCTGAAATCGGATTCGATTGGATTTTATGTCAAGGCTCTAAAAAATATCAATGTTGAATTTGCGTTCCATGACCTGTCTTTGGAGTTTCCAAAAATCAGCGGAAATCTGGGCGGTGGTAAGATAAATGGCAAAGGCAATATTGATTTTATCTCTCCTGAAAAACTAATAAATTTCGAATTCGATGTCTATGGCAATCTTTCAAAAGAGCTGTACGATTTCGGCCTTGTGTCTGCCGACCATGGAATCGGCAGCGCTGAAGTTAAAATTTTTGGACCTATTAAACACCCGGTAAGCAGAGGAAATTTCAATTTAGGATTCACGAAAGAGTCAAAAGAGTCGCTTGCTTTCAATGGTATTTTTCGATATCGACAAGGAAGCGGTTTTGTGAGCGCATCCTCGTCTGACGAGGAGTTTCATCTCAATGCAAATGTGGACAACGTTTTCAGTAAACCAAACTTTACTGTCGAAGCGACCAATATTGAGAAACTTTTTGTCTTTGTTAATGATCCGAGATTGGATTTCCTGAGAAATCGCTACGATCTACGCCTCGATTTAGAGGGTACTACAGACGCTTTAAATTCAGTCATTAAAGGATATAGTCGCGGGAATTATGAAAAACTTTTTCAGGTAGACGCTCTGTCGAAATGGGGCGAAGCGCTTTCCGGAAACATCACCCTGCTTCCCAATACAAGTCGGAATCAGACCGGAACATTCGCGGCAGATTGGAGTTCCGGGAATCTCAGACTTACTCAACTTGAAATTGGGGGGTGGCTGCGCGGTGAGTTTGATACCGCAGAATCAGAGGTACCATGGGACGCCAGATTATCGCTCTCCGGATTCAGGCTTTCCACGCTGCTATTACTTTTAGGCAACCAGGACCCAAAATTCGACGGCGATGTTCATGGACAGATCACATTTAGCGACTCCGGAGATTTTCCCCAATATTCCGGGAACCTCTGGCTTTTGGATGGGTTTCTGGGTGATCTTGGACCATTTAAGGGCGAGATGGCTTTCAAAGCAACACCGGACAAAATAAATGTCAGCACCCTGTCATTTGAAAATTCCGAATCCCTCTATTTAAAAACCGCTGGTAGTTATGATTTTAAGTCCAAAGAAGTAACCGGTAGTGCGGCTGGTTCCAATGTTCGCATCGAGGATATCATAAGATTATTTACTCGTCGAGAGGATATTGTGCACGGCAACTGCATTTTCCAGGTTTCTTTTAAAGGAAAATATCCGAAAATTCCACTGTATGGTAATATTGCCATCCATGACGCCAAGATACTTATGCTGACATTTGACAAGCTTCATTTTGCGCTTGGTAACGAAAACGGCACGGATTCTTACTTTTCCGGCGGAGCTTTCCATTTTGGAAATACAACAATTGAAAAGCAGGGTGAATTTATTCTTAAAGGAACTGCTCACCTGCCATTGAATGACCGCGCATCTCTCAATATACAAATGGCAGGCGATGGTAATTTCCTTTCTTTACTTCCCGATGTCGCAGAAATTTTTGGTGACTCAGAAAGTCAAGGACATTTGGATTTGCGCTACACTGGAAGTTATAAAAATCCGGACTTTACCGGAACTCAACTTTGGTTTGACAACGGCACCTTAAGGTTGAGTTCGGTTGCAAAAAAAATCAATAACCTGGAAGGCAGCCTGGCAGTTTTGGCCGATGATTACTTTCTCGATATCAGAAAATTTAGAGGCACGATTCGGGGCGAGCCTTTTTCTATTTCAAATACAAATGACCTTTCTCGATTAGGTGAGGAACTCGAGTCTTTAAGAATTGCGGGCAACGACTTAAACCTCGGCGCTCTTATTTTCCAAACGTCGCCGAAGGGTCTGCCGCTAAATATTCCCGGCTTGATGGAAAAAGGTGAGGTGGGTTGGTATTCACTTTTTGGTAAGGAGCCTGCCCCTGTTTTTTTTGCCGCGGGACCCTGGTTGCGGCCAAAAGTTCAAGGAACAGTAAAAGTCCGCAATGCAAATGTGACGTTCCCTTTTGATGAGAGCGGCGGCGAGGGGCACCCGGTCGTGCTGAATATTATAGATAACATAGATTGGGATGTAGAGGCAGTTTCTGATACGGACACCCGGTACGTGGTGCAATTCCCGACAGGTGTTTATGTAAACATGGAAATTGATAAGGAAGATACGCTCAGGTTTACCGGAATTCTCAAAGACTCAACATTTGGAATTAGCGGCAAGGTCGAATCTACCCGCGGTGACTTTGAATATTGGGACTCAAGTTTTCGGGTTGAGAAATTTGGTGCCGAATTCAACCAGGGTTCACTTTATCCAAATGTTTACGGCAAAGCCTGGACGGTGATTCGGGATTCTCTAAATGTGCCATCTGATGTCTATTTAACCCTTGTCACCCGAAACGATTTAAATCAAGACCTGGTAGAAGGCCGCTGGGACCGGATTAATATTAAACTCAGTTCCGAACATCCCGGCTGGGAAGAAACTCAGGGCGACGTCATAGCCAGCTTAGGATACACATCCACGACGATAGATGAAAAGGCCAGAAAAGCAGTCGGCCATAGCACAGACAGTTTTATTTTCAGACCCCTCATGCGGCCGGTCGAGCGGCAGCTCGAGCGCAGTCTGGGCCTCGATGTTGTGCGGTTTAGTTATGCGTTCACCCAGAATTTTCTCGCCTCGAATTTTAGTAATGAGCAGCTGAGATCTTCACTCGCTTTTCTGCGGAGCAGCCGCTTGATCCTTGGGAAATATCTGACGAAAGATATCTACCTGCTTTACAGCGGAGAACTAAAGACAGGAATCGATTATCAATTTCAGGATAAAGGTGTGGGACTACAGCATATTTTCGGACTTGAGTACCGTTTGAATCCAAGATGGTTGCTGCAAATGGAATACGATTATAACACTTTGTTAGAACTTAACAAAGATGATAAGAAACTTTGGTTAAGACATTCCTTCCCTTTTTAGGTTTAGATGATTTAAAAATTGTTGACTGGGGTTTCAAATCAAAATGAACTTTTTTTCCTCATTCAGGTTAGAAAGTTTGTCATTATTTGAACCTTGAAAAATTTCGTATACATGGAGTTGATGATGTTCAATTTGAAGTTTAAAAGTTTGGTAATTTTCACAAGTGTGATCCTGATTGCTCTTTCCGGACGACTGTCTTTCGGACAGGTAGGTGCCAGAAAAACCGTTAAATTGGCAGCAGTCAGAGTTGAAGGCAACACATCCGCAGATGCAAATTTTATAAAATTGAATTCGGGACTGACTGAAAACGCGTTGGTCAGCGGGGAGGATATTCAGAAAGCCATAAAACAGCTTTGGGCTCTGAATATGTTTTCCGACATTCAAGTCATTTTGGAAAAAGAGGTTGCCGGCTCGGTCTTCCTTGTTTTGAAAGTTGAAGAATATCCCCGTTTGGAAAAGATCGAGTTAGAAGGGAATAAGAAAATCAAGAAAAAGGATATCGAAAAAGAGCTTAGCTTTTATAAGGGGCAGGTTGTCGGGCCTCAGGAAAGCAAAAAAGCTGCAAAAAAAATAAAAAAACTATATGCAGAAAAAGGTTATTTACTGGCCGAGGTTGAACCGAAATTACGCGAGGGGGCTGAGGACCAGAGAGTAATCCTCCGTTTTAAAATAAACGAAGGGAATAAAGTTCAGATCGAGGGCATTAACTTTCATGGCAATACTACGTTCACGGATAAAAAACTCAGGAAGGCATTTAAAGAGACCAAAGAAAATGGCTTTTGGTTTTTTGGGGGCGGCGATTTTGATCGCGAAAAGTACGAAGAAGATTTAAAGCATTTAATTAGTTTTTTTAATAAAGAAGGTTTTCGTGACGCGGAAACCGTTAAGGACTCAATTTATTATGGCCCCCTAAAGAAAGCCATGTATATAGACATCTGGGTTGAAGAAGGACAGAGGTATTATTTTGGCGATATAACCTGGGAAGGAAATGAACTTTTTGAAGTCGAACAGTTGGAGTTTCTTTTAGATTTTGAAAAAGGCGATGTATATAACAAAGAAAAGCTCGATAAAGCTGTTTTTGAAAAAATTGGTAACGTCTACTATGATACAGGATATATTTTTGCACGGATTGAGCCTCAGGAAACGCCAGTTGGCAAAGATACGGTTAATATCCATTTTAGAATCACTGAAGGTAACGCTGTTAAAATTAACAAAATTCATATAGCAGGAAATACTAAGACCAAAGAAAAGGTAATTCGGAGAGAACTCAGAATTCGGCCTGGCGATGTTTTCAGCCGCGAAGCCCTCGTTCGAAGTCAGCGTGATATTTTCGTATTAAACTATTTTGCAGATGTAAGGCCGGACGTAGCGCCAATCAGTGATGAACTTGTGGACATTGAAATTGAAGTAGAAGAAAAATCAACTGACACCGCCAACATGTCAGCCGGATTTAGCGAAAGAGACAAATTGATTGGCAGTATTGGTGTCACAATGAACAACTTTTTCGGCAACGGCCAAATCCTCAGTTTCGATTGGAATTTCGGCCGGGCCTTCAGGTCGTTTTCGATAAGTTTTACCGAACCCTGGTTTCTCGACACCCCCACTCTGGTCGGCCTTAGTTTTTTCGATACAAAACGTGACGGTCGCTTTATTGGCTATGATCAACGCAGTCAAGGAGCGAGCATTCGTTTAGGCCGCAGACTTCGCTGGCCGGACAATTTTTTCCGCGCCGACTGGATCTACCGAGTCGACAAGACTGACCTCTCTAATTTTGATCCCAGGGTTCTACGGTTTAATCCGATCTTAGCGCAACAAAATTGGCCGCTTACAACGAGCGGTGTCACTCAGATCATCAGCAGAAATAGTTTGGACCGACCTGAATTTCCCACTAGCGGCTCGAGATTTTCAATTTCGACGGAAATCACCGGCGGCCCGTTAGGCGGTAATGTCAGTTTTCATAAACACATCATGCAAAATGAATGGTTTTCGCCGCTGATTTGGAACTTTGTTTTGTTTAACAATATGCACGTTGGATATATTGAGGGCTTCGGCGATGATATCGAGAACATTCCTTTTCTTGAATTGTTCTTTATGGGCGGTGAAGGGTTGTCCCGCTCTATACCCCTGCGCGGATATGACGATCCTTTATCAGGTGTTGTCAACCGGACCGGTGGAAAAATCATGTTTAAATATACCACGGAAATCCGGTTCCCAATTGCGCCAAACCCAACGATTTTCGGTTTGGCTTTCGCCGAGGCGGGTAATACCTGGGAATCTTTAGGTAAAACCGATTTATATGATTTGCGCCGTTCGGTAGGCGTTGGTCTTCGAATTTTTATGCCAATGCTTGGTATCATTGGATTCGATTATGCATACGGTTTTGACAATATTGATCCGGAAACGGGTCGAAAATTTGGTGACTGGAAACCCCATTTTGTATTCGGCAGAAGCTTTTAATTCTACTTAAATTTTTATTTTTACGGAGGTAATGGTGAAATCTAAGATTTATTCTTTAATAATTGCGCTTATTTTTGGATTGGGATTTAGTCCTGCATTTTCCCAGTTGAAGGTAGGCTATATTAATTCTCAAAAAGTATTAGAAAAATTCAAAGACGCCATGGATGTCAAAAAGCAATTGGCTGAATTGAATACCCAATGGGAAAGCGAAGCGAGGGATATGCAGAAGGAAATTGAGAAATTGCAAGATGAATTGGAGTCTCAAAGTTTGCTATTGAGCGATCAGAGAAAGCAAGAAAAGGTACAACAAATTCAAACACTCGGCCAGCAGTATCAATTGTTCCTGCAAACCAAGTGGGGACAGCAAGGAGAGGGAGTCAAAAAGGAAGTCGAATTGCTACAGCCTATATATGAGAAAATTAATGCCGCTATTAAAGAAATCGGACGAGCGGAAGGCTATCACTATATTTTTGATGTTGTCGCGGGAAACATTCTTTATGCCTCCGACGATCAACCTGACCTGACTGAAAAGCTTCTAGTGGAATTGAACAAAGGGCTGCCTGCGGCAACTGCAGACGGGAAATAAATTCCAAAATTCAACAAGCGTAAAAATTAAAGGTGCTATTTGATTGACTTTGAGTAGCGCCTTAATTATTTTAACAGAATAATTTAACCTTCGAAACGTTCCTTAAAAAGAGTTTATTCTCAGGTCAATATTTTTTTTAATGGACAAATCTAGTCTAAATCTTTCAAAGGTTTTTCGGAGAATGGAGAGCGAGGATGTCAGAGGAAAATAGCAGTACCAGCAAGGCAGAGATTGTATTAGACATTTTGGAAATTCAAAAGGTTCTGCCGCATCGTTACCCGTTTTTGCTGGTGGATAGAATTGTCGAACTTGTACCAATGGAACGCGTGGTCGGCATTAAGAATGTCACCATGAACGAGCCGTTCTTCCAGGGGCATTTTCCCGGAAACCCCATCATGCCCGGTGTACTAATTTTGGAAGCCATGGCGCAAACAGGCGGCTTTTTACTTCTGAACACCGAACATGATCCTTCGGGCAAACTTGTTTATTTTACCGGCATCAATCATGTAAAATTTAGAAAGCCGGTAGTACCGGGCGATCAACTGCGATTTGAAGTGGAATTCCTGAAACGTAAACGGAATATTTGCAAGATGCAGGGCAAGGCATTCGTCGAGGACAAGATGGTTTGTGAGGCGGAGTTGACGGCAGCGGTTGTGGATAAGGAATGAAAAAAAATTGATAAAAGAAACCGGGACTTGGCGTTTCATCAATTCCGGCGCTCAAGACGGCGCTTTTAACATGGCAGCGGACGAGACTTTAGCCCGGTTGTGCAAATCTGGCCAGCCAATTTTAAGAATTTATGCCTGGCAGCCTTTTGCAATTTCAATCGGTCACCATCAAAAGCTGTTCGAGGTTGATTTAGATAAATGTAACGGCCAAGGCGTGGATGTTGTTCGCCGTCCCACCGGCGGCCGGGCAATTTTTCATGTCGAAGAAGTCACTTATGCGGTTATTATTCCTAAAGAGTCCAATCTGTATGCGCAAAGTGCCCTGGCTATTTATAATTTTATTAGTTCAGCTCTCGTCAACGGTCTGAATCGATTGGGTGCAAATTTAGTTCTGGAAAGAAAGAAAAACCTTGACGGAGAATTTAAAACATACAATCAAAAATTTGCCTGTTTTGCATCGTCGGCAAAATATGAGATTCATTATCTCTCAAAAAAGCTTGTGGGCAGCGCCCAGCGAAGACTTGAGAATGGGCTTCTCCAACATGGCTCGATTCTTTTGGGAAATGAACATTTGAATTTGTTTGATTACTTGACAAAAACCAAGAACGGCAGCTCAGGCAATTTGAAGCAGCTTTTAAGTGAGAAAACTACTTGCCTTGAAACTACTTTGAACCGTGAAGTAAATTATAATGAAGTTGTATCTGTGCTGAAACCAGGTTTTGAAAATGTTTTCAAAATTGAGTTACAATCAATACCCTTAACTGCCGAGGAAACTGAATTGATAAACGAACGTAAGCCACACTACTCTCAAACCAGGAGGGATTCTCTATGCGAAACCTACGTTTAGTAATCGTCTTGTTGCTGGTCGCATTTATGGCGCCAATGGCGCAAGGCCAAACTGAAGATGATATTAGAAAAGCGATGTCTGCGGCTTTGAAATTCTTTGGTTCGACAATGGGCGCTGGGCTTTATCACAGTGCGGATGTTCACGGACCTCTGGGCTTTTGTTTAGGCGTTAATGGCGCAATTGTCGCCGTCCCGGATGAGTTCGAGGTAATTCCTGTCATCAATGATGATAAAATTACCCTGGGCTATTTGCACGCTAATCTGGGTCTGGGTGGCAACCTTGAAGTGACCGGGCGAGTGCTTTTTTTTGCTCTACCAGGAGAGCTCAGCAGCGTACCAACTCCTGGAGCATCTGATGGGAAGGGAAAGTTGTTCAGTGTGGGGGTTAAATACGGTCTGCTTCAGATGCCTCTGATGCCCAAGCTTGCTTTGCAAGCTAATGGCCATTTTGTGACTCTGCCGAGCGAATTCGATTTTGGTACGGTGCGCGGCGCAAGTGTGAAATTAATTGCCAGTCACTCCTTCGCCATTTTTGGGATCTATGTCGGCGGTGGAATCGATTTCAGCCGGGCCGAGATTGATGATGATTTCCCGATCTTAGGGGGTGAGAGTTTCGATGAGACAGGTTTTTTGTATAGCATCGGCGCTCAAGCGAACGTTTTGCCTTTCGTGACAGTGAATGCTGGAGTGAATTTCGGGGAATATAATAGTTACGATCTGGGAGTTGACATCGGTATTCGGTAAATATGAAACGGATTAGTCTTCTGGGGTCTACGGGGTCCATCGGGACCAATTGTTTAAATGTAGTAGAACGCCAAAAAAACGAATTCGTGGTTAACTATCTGACAAGTTATAAAAATATTCAACTTTTGTTTGAACAGGCGAGTAAGTTTCGTCCTAAGGCGGTTGCGATAGTTAAAAAAGAAAAAGTAATGAAGTATTTGCCGCGCTTTAAAGAAATTGATGTGGAAGTTTACACCGGTTTTGAAGGAATTCTTGAGGTCAGCCGCAAAGAGGATGTCGATATTCTGGTCAATGCGCTGGTTGGTGCAGTTGGTCTGCAGCCTACTTTGAACGCGATTAGGAAAAATGTTCGCATCGCTCTGGCCAACAAAGAAACGCTGGTCATCGGGGGCAAGTTTGTCATGGAGAAGGCACAGCAAGAAGGCGCCGAAATTATTCCCATTGACAGCGAACACAGCGCGCTTCTACAATGCATTGCCGGCGAAGATACTGAGAAAATAGAATGCGTTTTTTTGACCGCCTCTGGCGGTCCGTTTCGAGAGTTCTCAGGCAAGGATTTTTCGAATGTAACCGTTGAGCAGGCCCTCGATCACCCGAATTGGGACATGGGTCCCAAGGTAACCATCGATTCGGCAACCTTGATGAACAAAGGCCTGGAGGTCATGGAAGCGCATTGGTTGTTTGATTTAAAACCTGCGGAAATTCAAGTTGTAATACATCCGCAGTCGATAATTCATAGTATGGTTGAGTTTGCCGATGGTTCGATAAAAGCGCAGCTTGGGGTGCCGGACATGTGTATCCCGATTCAATATGCTTTAACCTATCCCA
Organism: candidate division KSB1 bacterium; assembly: GCA_022562085.1. Lineage (NCBI taxonomy): Bacteria > Pseudomonadati > Candidatus Zhuqueibacterota bacterium. Next base: position 15,368 of record JADFPY010000027.1, read on the forward strand.
AACGGCTTTCGGCTGACTTTCCGCGTTTGGATTTTCGGACGCTTAAAGAGCTTACTTTTGAGCAGCCGAATTTTGAGAAGTTTCGCTGCTTGAAACTTGCTTACGAGGCCCTTGAAACCGGCGGCGCGGCTCCCGCCGTTTTGAATGCCGCAAATGAAGAAGCGGTCGATTTATTTTTGACCCGGAAAATCGGTTTTGAGAAAATTCCACAAATAGTAGAGAAAGCTTTAACAAATTGCAAGTTTAATAGCTGCGACAAAGTTGAAGATTTGCTGCAGTACGATAAATTAACCAGAGAATATGTACTAAACGGACTTAATTAGCAGTCAGAGGTTTTGATGACAACTATATTAGCTTTTGCATTTGTTTTAGGTGTTTTAATTTTTGTCCATGAATTCGGGCATTTTGCTACTGCCAAAATGGTGGGCATAAAAGTTGAAAGATTCTCTTTGGGATTTCCGCCCCGAATGTTCGGTAAGAAAATCGGCGATACTGATTATTGTATCTCCTGGCTCCCGTTAGGCGGCTATGTTAAAATGGCCGGCATGATCGACGAGAGCCTGGACGGCACCATAGAAGGCGAACCCTGGGAGTTTGCATCCAAGCCGGTCTGGCAGCGGCTGATTGTCATTTCAGCAGGCTCGATTATGAATATCTTAACCGCTGTTGTCATTCTTGCATTGATCGCGTTTGCAATTGGCATCCCGGGCGAATCAGACGGTGCACTTGTAAGTGAAGTTTTGGAAAACAAACCAGCCGAGACAATTGGCTTAAAAACCGGAGATGTAATCGTCTCAATCAATGATCAGATTGTGAAGACCCACGAAGATTTAATTAAAATTGTCAATGCGAATCCCGGTATCGACCTGCCAATTGAGTGGAAAAGGGAGAGTGAGTCTTTTTCGTCCAGAATTACGCCTGAACTTCAGGAAGAGGAGAACATCGGTTTGATCGGGGTTCGGGTTGGCAACCATGTAGTCTATCAGGAAGCCGGACTAGTCGATTCTTTTAAGGCAGGTTTTTCTAACACGTATAGTTTCACTAAGCTTATTTTGTATTCTTTAAAAGTGATCTTCACCGGCGAGCAGTCCTTTAAAGACGCGGTTGGGGGTCCGATCGCGATTGCAAAAATGGCTGGCGAGAGCGCAAAATTGGGGTTTGATTCTTTACTGTTCTTTACGGCAATTCTCAGTATCAATTTGGGAATCATCAACTTGTTCCCCTTCCCGGTTCTAGATGGCGGGCATTTGGTGCTTTTATTAATAGAAGGCATCCGCCGCAAGCCGCTTCCTGTCAAAGCAACCCTGGTTATTCAAAAAGTTGGCATGGCGTTTTTGCTGGCGCTGATGATATTTATTATTTTTAATGATATCACGAAGTTGTGACTTAAGTATTAACCTAAATTTGCAAAATTCAATAAAACCAGCGTCTTATCCACGCTGGTTTTTTTGTTGCCAACCCCTTGACTCTTGGCTATATTTTTACTACATTTTTTAGACCCTCTTAGACTATAAACTGAGCGGTAACTTCTTAAATTTAAAAGCTTAGGAGAATGGAGAACTGAAATGAATTTCGCCAGCAGAATGGAACGACTGGGGACCGAAACAGCCTTCGAAGTCATGGCGCGAGCCAAAGCACTGGAAGCCAAGGGAAAGGATATGATTTACTTGCAAATTGGCGAACCTGATTTTCCCACACCGAAGAATATCATTGAAGCGGGTGTGAAAGCACTACGAGACGGCCAGACCCATTACTCCCCGGCAGCCGGAATTATGCCGTTGCGGGAAGCCATTGTTGACGATGTTGAAGCTCGCCGCGGCGTTCGGCCAAAAGTTGAGCAGGTCATCGTAACGCCGGGCGCAAAACCGATCATGTACTTTGTCATTATGGCCTGTATCGACTCTGGCGATGAAGTTATCTATCCAAATCCAGGCTTCCCGATTTATGAGTCGGTGATCAATTTTGTCGGCGGGACTCCGGTAGCTCTGCCTTTATGGGAGGAAAACGATTTCCGGTTTAACCAGGATGAATTTCGTTCTCTGGTAACCGATCGCACCCGAATGATTATTATTAATTCACCTCATAATCCATCCGGCGGTGTTTTAACCCGGGGAGATATTGAAGTTGTTGCAGAAGTGGCCAGAGAAAAGAATATTTTGGTGCTCACAGACGAAGTTTATAAAAATATTATTTATGACGGTGAGCACGTGAGCATCTACTCCATGCCTGGCATGCAGGAGCAAACCATTCTTTTAGATGGATTTTCTAAGACTTATGCCATGACCGGCTGGCGCCTGGGATTCGGGGTCATGCGGGAAGACCTGGCCAAAAAAGTCGAGCAGCTCATGATAAACAGCAACTCCTGTACCGCCACTTTTTCTCAGTACGCTGCAGTCGAGGCTTTGAAAGGTCCAACTGACGAAGTCGATGCTATGGTCGAAACATTTCGGAAACGCAGAGACTTTATTGTCGCGGGCTTAAATGAAATTCCCGATGTTAGTTGTATCACGCCAAAGGGCGCGTTTTATGTCTTTCCGAATGTTAAAAAAATTAAAATGAGTACTCAGGAGCTTGAGCACTATCTTCTGAATGAAGCCGGTGTTGCAATCTTATCGGGGACAGCTTTTGGCAAATACGGCGACGGCTACTTAAGATTTTCTTACGCTAACTCAATCGAAAATATTGGTAAAGCCCTCGAAAAAATGAAAGATGCTTTGGAGAAAATTTAAGCGATTAAACCAAGATGCCCATTTCGACCCCTTCGGCTACGCTCAGGGCAGGCTTTGGGAGAAATCTTTTTGTGCATATTATTGGTTTCAATAGATTTCTCACGGAGTTTACCTTGAGCTTGTCGAAGGGTTCGAAATGACGTTCGGGTTTTTTTAAAAAATAGAGGAAAAACTTGGAACCCAAGAAAACAGCACTCTATGACGTTCACATCCAGCTCGGTGCAAAGATGGTCGAATTTGCCGGCTACTGGATGCCGGTGCAATACAAAGGTGTCATCAATGAACACAAACGGGTTCGCAGCACCGTTGGAATTTTTGATGTCTCGCACATGGGTGAATTTTTCATCCAGGGTGAAAAAGCCGCCGAGTATTTGCAAAAGATGACAATAAATGACGTCACCAAAATGGAGAAATACCGGGCCCAGTACACCGGCATGTGTAACGAAAACGGCGGCATGATTGACGATATGATCGTCTACTGTTTTGGCGACTATTTCATGGCCATTGTGAATGCTTCCAACCATGAAAAGGATTTTAAATGGATGAATGAGCACTTAATCCCGGGCGCTGAAATTATCGACAGAAGCGATGAGTACAGCCTCTTTGCCGTTCAGGGGCGAAAGGCCGAGGCCACACTGCAAAAGCTCACAGATCTCGATCTTTCCGTAGTTAAATATTATTGGTTTCGGGAAACGAATCTTGCCGGTGTTGATGTCATTGTACTGCGCACGGGGTACACCGGCGAGGAGGGCTTTGAAGTCGCGGTTCATGTTGACTATTCCGAGAAAGTCTGGAATGGAATCCTCGAAGCAGGCAAAAAGTTTGACATCGAACCTATCGGTCTTGGGGCGCGCGATACCTTACGAATGGAAATGAAGTTCTGTTTGTACGGCAACGACATCGATGAGACCACCAACCCGATTGAAGCCGGATTGGGTTGGGCCACGAAAGTCGACAAAGGGGACTTCCTTGGCCGCGAGGCAATCATGCAGGTCAAGGAAAAAGGCGCGACAAGAAAATTGGTCGGCTTTGAGATGAAACAACGCGCTGTACCCCGGCACGGTTATAAGATTCTGAAAGACGGGGACGAAATTGGCTACGTGACCAGTGGTACCTTCTCCCCAAGTTTAGAAAAAGGCATCGGAATTGGGTATGTCACTGTACCTTTTAATGAAGTCGGGACTTCTGTTTCAATTGAAATTCGGGGTAAAGGGGTGGAAGCAGAGGTGGTAAAGACGCCGTTTTATCAAAGGCCTTATTAACCCGTGGTTCTAGTTCTATTATTTTTCCTATTGGACGTACTCCAGAGAACTGTCAGAATAGGCACAAGTTGCGCTTACTAGCACAACGGGTTATTAGAATTTTTTCCCTATGTCATTTCGAGCATCAGCGAGAAATGACATCTAAGCTGTAATATTCTTTAGGTGTCAAAATTTTGTTTTCTCAAAATATCGACTGGTCTTTTTACGCAATTCTCGACAAGGAGTATGCAAAAGAGCGTTCCCTGACCCGATTAGCTGAGGAGGCAATTCAAGGCGGCGCAGGAATTCTCCAACTAAGAAACAAACTTTCAGCATCCGATGAATTCTACTCTGACGCCTTAAAAATAAAAGAAGTTACTCGGCACTTTAGAATTCCTTTGATTATAAACGATCGCCTGGACATTGCTCTGGCTGCAAAAGCGGATGGCGTGCATTTGGGGCAAGACGATTTGCCGTTTGCAGAGGCAAGAAAACTACTCGGCGATCAAATGATTCTGGGAGCATCAGTCCACAATCTCGAAGAATTTGAAATTGCTTTAAAAGGCAACCCGGACTATTTGGGAGTTGGCATGATCTATCCTTCGCTTTCAAAGACAGAGTTGCAAAGTGCGGGTATTAAAATTGTCGAACAATTGCGCCGGAAAACTATATTGCCTTTGATTGCAATCGGCGGCCTCACTGTCGAAAATCTCGAACCGGCGATTCGAGCAGGCGCAGATGGAGTGGCCGTCATCTCGGACCTTTTTACCAGACAAGATGTTTACGGCCGCGCAAAAGAGTTTGTCAAGAAAGTTAAACAAGTCAAGGATTCTTTGGTTGTAGTTTAGATTTAAAACACATGAACCGCAAGAAAAACAGAGACACCTCTCGAAAAGAAGAAATCCTTGGCATTTTGCTGCTCACACTGGGAATTTTAATTTTCATCAGTCTTGCAACTTACGACTCCCACGAGCACCCCGACAACATCACATCAGGGAAAATTAACAACCGGCTGGGTTTTGCCGGCGTTTACATTTCAAATTTTCTCATTCAGTTGGTCATCGGTTATCCCTCGTTTGTATTTCCAATCATCATATTTATTGCCGGCTGGAATCTTCTGCGCGGTAATCCGTTTTCAACTTTCTTCAAATGGATGGCTTATCCCCTCATTTTTGCGATTTATACTTCCGTGATTTTAGCGCTTCCTGAAGTTACATCCTCCGGTTCCAGTCAATTTGGATTCTCCCTTTCGGGTTTGGTCGGCGGGGTCATTGCCCAATATTTGTTTAATTATCTCGGCATTGCCGGCGCCATCGTTGTGCTTTTGGGTTTGATTATGGCAACGGTCATTGGGGCAACCAACCTAAGTTTTTCAGGAATTCTGACCAATATCGGACAGGGGACTTCTTCGGCTTTTTATACGATAAGTGATATGATTTCGGAATGGCGCCACGAAAGGAAAACAAAAAAGGAGAAGCCGGCGATAAACCTGGGCCGCGATTTTGAATGGCGGGATGAAGAGCAACCGCAGGAGAAAACCGAACCGCCTCCTCCCAAGAATTTTGCGGCCGCGCCTGAACCCGGACAAATGGAATTAGATGTGGACTCTGATGATGGTGTCGAGGAAAAGAAAATGCCGCTGCCAAAGGATATCATAGAATCCGGCAATTATGTCTTTCCTTCTTCCGAACTTCTGGCCGCGCCTGAAAGTCAAAGTCACGAAATGACGGAAGCTGAGCTCAACATGAATGCCCAGATTCTTGAAGATCGTTTGTTAGAGTTTGGGGTTCAGGGCAAGGTTGTTCAAATTAGTCCGGGACCGGTCATTACCCGTTATGAAGTTGAGCCGGCGCCCGGTATGAAGATCAGCCGAATCGTTGCCCTCGCCGATGATCTGGCGCTGGCAATGCGTGCAAAACGCATTCGGATCGTTGCGCCGATTCCCGGTAAAGGCGCAGTCGGAGTAGAGATCCCCAACCGCGAGCAATCGTTTGTTTATTTAAGAAACACGGTCAATTCACCGGCGTTTCAAAATTCAGGTTCCCCTTTAGCCCTGGCGCTTGGCGAAACCATTTCCGGAGAACCTTATGTCGCCAACCTGGACCAGATGCCGCATCTGCTGATCGCCGGCGCGACAGGTTCAGGCAAAAGCATTTGCATAAACACCATCATTGCCAGCATTCTTTTTAAGGCTCATCCGATTCAGGTACAATTTGTCATGATCGATCCGAAACGCCTTGAGCTTTCAATTTATAATAATCTTCGCCATCACCACCTGACCTACCGCAAAGATTTAAACGAGGAAGTAGTTACCACCGCCTCAAATGCTATTTCCGTCCTGAAAAGTATGGAAGCAGTCATGGAGAAACGTTACGAAATTCTGGCCCGGGCCGGGGTACGAAACATCAACGATTATAACAAGAAATTACAGAGCGGTCAGTTGAAGGAAATCGAATATGAAGAGCCGTTTGAATACCTGGAATACCTGGTTTTGATTATCGACGAACTTGCCGATTTGATGCTTACCGCAGCTCGCGAAGTTGAGGAACCCATCGCCAGGCTGACCCAGATGTCCCGCGCCGTCGGCATTCATTTAATAGTAGCGACCCAACGTCCCTCAGTGGATGTGATCACCGGAATCATCAAGGCGAACTTCCCGGCCCGGCTTGCTTTTCAAGTGGCTTCTAAAACCGACTCCCGCACCATTCTTGATTTGAACGGCGCTGAAAAATTGCTGGGCCGCGGCGACATGTTGTTTCTCCCGCCCGGCAGTCCGGAACCCGTGAGAATTCACGGCGCATTTATTTCCCCCGAAGAAATTGAGAATATTATTGCCCATATCAGAAAACAGCCGCGTTATCCGAAACACACGTTGCCCCTCGAGAAAGAAGAAGCTGTCAGCGGCGGCCTTGAAGGCGATGGCATCGGCGGCTCCCGCGACGCGTTATTTAATGAAGCTCTGAAATTGGTTGTCCGGCATCAGCAAGGATCGATTTCCCTTTTGCAAAGGCGTTTGAAAGTCGGCTACGCCCGCGCCGCCCGTTTAATCGATGAATTGGAAGCAGCCGGAGTTGTCGGGCCATTTGACGGCAGTAAAGCCAGGGATGTGCTTTGGGATGAACAGGAACTCGAACAGGCGGATTTAAGTTAAAGCATTTGAAAAACACGTTTGATTAATTGAAAGGTTTCTAATGACTCTCATTCGGATTTCATTCCTGCTCTCAATCTTATTATCTCTGTGTTTTACTCCTCCTGCAGCCAATGCCAATTCAAAACGCGCCAAAGAGATTATAAAAAAGGTTCAAAAAAAATACAAAGAACTTCAAAGTTTAAAAGCAGATTTTGAACAAGAATTCATCTGGCAGCTTGTAGGTGAAACTCAGACGATTAAAGGGCTGCTCTATCTCAGCGCGGGTAATCATTACCGCATTGAGACGGATACCCAGACGATCGTCTCTAATGGCACCACCGTCTGGATCTACTCGGAACCTGACAACCAGGTTATTATCGATTCAATGGATAAATCCGAGGAAAATCCCCTGCCGAAGGATTTGCTCTTCCAATATTCAGAGGAATACAAACCTGAATTAGCCGGTGAAGAAAAGTTCAACGGTGAAAAAACCTATGTGCTTAACCTACTCCCCAAAGATGAAGATGCCTTTATAACGTCAATGAAAATCTGGGTTGATGCCTCGAGTTGGCTGACAATTAAAGTTGAACAAGTTGACATTAATGATAACGTCAACACCTACATCATAGGCAACATTAAAGAAAATCTGCAATTAGAAGACTCGTTGTTTAATTTTGAAATTCCAGAGGATTGTGAGGTCGTGGACCTGCGTGAAAGTCAATAGGAAGCTGCTTCATTTTCAATAGTACTATCTTCAAGGTTAAGGGCGTTAAAAATTTCAGCGCCCTTTCTTGTTATTTTAATTTTATTTTTGCTTTAGGAACCTATCGGTGGACTAGCCATTCCCCAAAAAGGCGGCATCGTCCTCGATTTGACCAAAATGAACCGGATTCTGGAAGTTAATGAAAAAGACATGTATGCTGTCATCGAGCCGGGCGTCACCTGGGGGGATATAAAGAAGTGTCTCGCTGAAAAGCACCCGACTTTGCGATTTGGCTACTCGCTCTCTCCCCCCCATACTTCGGTTCTGGCCAACTGCTTGATGAGCGGCCTGACCAATCTTTCTTTAAAACACGGAACCACTGCGGATTGGATCAATGGATTTGAAGCCGTTCTGCCAACCGGCGAAATTATTCGCACCGGAATTGGCGCGATCAGTGACATCTGGTGCAGCAGGGCGCCGATGCCCGACCTCGTGGGTTTGTTTATCAATTTTCAGGGCACGACCGGAATTGTCACCAAGCTGGCGGTTCAGCTCTGGCCGAATCATCCCTTTCGAAAACGCTTTTTTGTACTCGCTTACGACACCGAACAAATGTACGATTTTATCAATTTGCTGGTGCGCGCTGAAGTCTGCGACGACGTCGGCGGGCTTTCCTGGCCCGTCGGCAAGATGCTCTTTGGTCAAAAAAAACCGGTTTACCGAGATCCTGCTGAACCGGAGCAATTCCTTTACATCGATGTTTCTGCCGAATATGAAGATTTGTTCAATGTAAAACTGCACATCATCGACCGGCTGATAAAAGAGCAGAGGAAGAAGGGCGTGCGCCTGGAGTCTCCTCTCGATATTAAGAAGTTAGTGAAGATAGCGCCGCGATTTGAAAAGTTTGCTGACTTCCCAGCCGAGTTGGACTTTCTTCTGGAGCAAGGGGGGCTGAGCTGGGTCGGCACATTTGGTCCGACCTCGCAATGGAAAGAGGGTATCAAACGAGGTATGCAGTTGATGGAAGAACATGGTTTTCCACCCATGGTGGTAACCCGGCCCATGCAAGGTGGCCATTTTGGGGTGTTGAGATTTATCGAAGTTTTTGATAAGAATGACATGGAGCAAGTCAAACGAGTGACCGACCTCAATCAAAAGTTAAGCGACTTGGTTATTGAGTTGGGTTTCTTTCCTTATAAAACCCCGGCCTGGGTCATCGAAAGACATCGAGATAAAATCGATCCCAACTTTTTGAGGCTGGCTGGGCAAGTGAGAAACTTGCTGGATCCAAATGGGATCATGAATCCGGGAAAATGGCCCTTCTAAATTGAAAATTTGATTATTGTTAGTTGATTAATTTAAAATTCAATAATCCAGAATTCTCAAATCGTATAAAATATTCAATTATCAATAATCAATCCAGATTATGCTCCAACCTCTAATTTTCCAAAGATTTCCCCAACTCAGCAAATCAATTCCCTGGCTGCCGCTCGGACAATTTCCCACTCCAGTCGAGAGCCTCACAAACCTGGGAAAACACTTGGGACTTGAGAGTCTCTGGATTAAACGGGACGACTTAAGCGGTGAACCTTACGGCGGCAACAAAGTCCGCATGCTTGAGTTTATCCTGGCGGAAGCAAAAAAGAGAGAGGCGGAATTGCTGATTGCCTATAGCGCTCTCGGTTCAAATTGGCCGCTTGCTTGCGTGGTTTATGCTAAACTGCAAGGGTGGCCAACGGATGTTTTTTTCTTACCTTATCCAATGGACAACGTTAAAAGGCAAAATTTGGAATTAATTAATGAATTGAGTCGTAAAGTTTATTCTGCTAAATCAAAATTCACTTTTCCATTCTTGCTGTACTCACATCTGGCCAGATCCAGAAAAACCGGGTCTGTTTACCTGACTCCGCCGGGTGGCGTTTCTCCGACGACCACCCTTGGATATGTCAATGCTGCCCTCGAATTGCAGAATCAACATGAAAAGGGCGAACTGCCAATTCCTGATTTCATCTTTTGTCCTTTGGGAAGCGGCGGCACTGCAGCGGGTATTTCAATCGGGCTGACCTTGATTGGCTGGCCGACGCGAGTGATTGCAGTGAGGGTTGTCGATTTCATTGTCGCGAATAAGTTTACTTTAAATCTGTTAATTCGCAGAACACTAAAACTCATAAAAAGAAATGGCGTCAACTTGCCTAGTCGGAATTGGGGCAGTAACTTTCGCATCGAACACAACTACATTGGGAAAGGGTACAGCCGACCGACGGATTTGGGCGAACAAAGTATTGAGCTTTTTAAATCACGGGAAAGCCAACTGCTCGACTCAACTTACACCGGAAAAACATTTGCGCCGATAATCGAACTTTCCAAGGACGATCAGTTTAGAAGCAAGCATATTTTGTTTTGGCAAACGTTGAACTCTCGGAACCTGGATAATATAACTTTGCTAAACTTTTGAAGTTAGTAAAGTTGGTTTTGCAAATTCTCTTGCAACCCACCTGTTTTTTATTTATATTTTCACGTAACGATCAGGCAAAGCTATCACCCCGTTGTCTTTAAAGAGATTTAATAAATTGAAAATCATTGACGCTCACACGCATTTTTTTTCTTACACCTGGCTGGAACACTTTTTCCAATTAGCTGAGGGGCAGTTTTCAAATGTTGAAGCGCTCGCTGAAAAACTTGGCTGGGAAATGCCTAGTAAAGATCCGAGCGAGCTTGGTAATAAATGGGTTCGGGAACAGGATAAGTTCGGGCTTCGTGGGCAAGTCCTTTTTGCCAGCAAACTGAACGACGCAGAGCAATTGGCCGCGGCTTTAAATGCTTTTCCTGACCGATTGTTCGGATACTTCATGATCGACCCGACCCAAGAAGATGCCCGCAACCAGGCCCACTATTCATTCAATATTTTGGGGATGAGGGGCGTCATGTTTTTCCCGGCCATGCACCACTTTCATGCTTCTGACGAAAAAGTTCACTCGATTTATGAAGAGGCTCTGTATGTCGAAGCGCCGGTTTTTGTTCACTTCGGGCAATTAAATATTCCTATTTTCAAAAAGCTTGGGTTGCCGGATCCGGTTGATTTGAAATATTCAAATCCATTGGATTTAAGAGAGGCGGCTGCCGAGTTTTCAGATGTCAATTTTATCATTCCGCATTTTGGCTGCGGCCGTTTTGAGGAAGCGTTAAAAGTTGCAGCCGAATGCCAAAATGTCTATTTTGATACCTCAAGTTCCAATTCCTGGATTCCATCCCCTTTAACTTTAAACGATGTGTTTAAAAAATCCCTGGAAGTTCTCGGCCCGGAACGCATCCTGTTTGGTACCGACTCTTCTTTTTTCCCTCGTGGCTGGCGTAAAGATATTTTCGATGAGCAAATGCAAGTTCTCGATTCGCTGGGCGTTAAAGAGCGGGATAAGAAGTCGATTTTTGGCGGGAATGTAGCAAGGCTTTTGGGATTGAAATAGATTGGGTTGCTGAAAAATGATTGGCAAAACTATTCTCCACTTTACCCCGTGGGATAATAGAATCGGGATTATTTTCGTTCAAACAGCCAATGCTTAAAAAAAACTAATATTCGCATTTAATAAAATCTTATCCAACGGGGTAAACAAAATCATCGAAAAGCTCGGCGAAGCCCGCCTGCTAATGACTTGCATTGGAGAAAGTTGGGAGATTCTGAATGGCTGATTTAATTGGGAGGACAATCCTTCACTATAAGATTATTGAGCAAGTCGGGCAGGGCGGCATGGGCGTTGTTTACAAAGCCGAGGATATTAAACTCGACAGGTTCGTCGCGCTCAAGTTTCTGTCGCCGCATCTGAGACAGGCTGAAAAAGAGAAGCGAAGACAAAAAGAAAATTTCGTGCTCTTCGCAAGATTCATTGCTCTTAAGCTTCGGCGGCTGGAAGAACTAATTTTTTATGAGGTATTAAAATGAAATTTGTGATTACAGTTAATCAAGATGAAGATGGTTCTTACATTGTGGAGTGCCCATCAATTCCTGGATGCATTAGAATCAGTACA
>JADFPY010000028.1 GCA_022562085.1 candidate division KSB1 bacterium
CCGCACCGGTAAATACAATCACTCTAATTTGATCATTTGAAATCAGTTCGTCGCCAAGGACTTTGAACTCTGAACGCATTTCGGCATTCATGGCATTGAGTTTTTCGGGACGATTCAGGGTGACCGTGGCTATTCCGTCTGCGTCTATTTCAAATTTGATGGTTTTAAAGGAATCGGGCATAGAGATTTTTTCAAAATCGATAACCAATTACCGATGCTATCGCTCAAAGCGATGGCATCGGTGCAACTTCAATCAACTCGTTGCGACTACAACTGATTTCGTTTCCATATAATAGTCAAGCGCTTCTGAGCCGTGCTCCTTGCCTAGCCCGCTCTGTTTGAAACCGCCAAACGGCAGCTCATCAAAAATAATTTGCGCCGAATTGATCCAGGTGTATCCGGATTCAATACGTTCCGCGGCGTAATGGGCACGATTTATATCTCGGGTCCAAATAGAAGAGCCAAGGCCGTAAATGTGATTGTTGGCTTTGGCAAGCGCTTCGTCAAAGTCCCGAACCCGCATAATGGGCAAAGCTGGGCCAAAGACTTCTTCTTGAACGATTTTAGAGGACTCATCGATATCAGTCAGAAGAGTAGGCATGTAAAAATATCCTTTCTCGTATTCTGCGCCTTCAGGTCGCTTTCCGCCGACTAAAATACGTGCCCCTTTATCAACCGCGTCTTGAACCTGCATTTCAACTTCTTCGCGTTGAGATTTAGAATGCATCGGCCCAATCATCGCGCCTTCGGCCAGGCCATCTTTTATTCTAAGCTTTTTAGCTTTTACAATTAGTTTTTCAATAAACTCATCAGCGATTTGCTCAAAAAGGTAGAGTCTCTTTACTGCCAGGCAGGCCTGACCACAATTAAAAAAGCGCCCCACCGAAGCAGCGCTAACCGCTTTATCGATGTCACCATCTTCACAGACAATCATTGGGTCGCTGCCGCCCAACTCAAGCGTGACTCGTTTGATCTCTTTGGCCGCAGCCTCCATAACTTTTCGGCCGGTCTCGGTAGATCCGGTAAAGCCGATTTTTCGAACTTTGGAATTCTCAATAATTTCCTGCCCGACCGTGCTTCCGGGCCCCGTGACAATATTTAACACGCCTTTGGGAACGCCGGCTTTAAACATCAACCCAATCACTTTTGTGGCCGTAAGCGGCGTGGTCCCGGCTGGTTTCACAACAAACGTATTCCCCGCGAGAAGTCCCGGAGCGAGTTTATTGCCCATGAGCGACACCGGAAAATTCCACGGAATGATGGCCCCGCAAACGCCCAACGGTCTTTTCAGAATCAAGCCGTGACGGCTGGCGTCCAAAAGCGGCACATATCCGCCGCGAATATTTTTGGCTAAACCGGCATAGTGATCGAGCGTATGTGCAAAACGGCGTATTTCAAGAAATGCTTCTCTGAGCGGCTTGCCCTGCTCTTTCGTGAGCAACGTAGCCAGCTCTTTTTCATTTTCCCGAATCAAGCGGGAGGCGCTAAACAAAATTTCTCCTCGCTTCGCAAAAGGAGTATCCCACCATGCTTGGAAGGCATCATACGCAACATCAATTGCCCGCCGCGCATCATCTTTGGTCCCTTTGGGAACTGTATCGACTAAATCACCATTTGCCGGATTATAAATTTCGGTAACTTCTCCGGAAATCGAATCAACGTGTTCGCCGTTGACAAACATCTGCGCCATAAATTACCTCACTTAATGCGGAAAGCCATAATGTTAAGTCTATTCTGCCTTATGCTGTTTCGTGCTCTCATCAGCTGCCATTTTGCTGCTCTGTCATTTAATAGGTTATTATTCCCCAATAAGGACGCCGAAGGCAGATGGCCCGGCCGACTCAATGGCGTCAATTTGTCATTCGCTTCTCTGTCATTAGCGATTTTTTCCTACACAACAAAGATTCCATCGATAAGCTGTGTAATTAATCCAAGCCGCCAAAAACGACGCTTTTCGGTTCAAAGTAGTAATCGAGCGCTTCGGGACCGTGTTCGTGTCCGATTCCGGAAGCCTTAACGCCGCCAAATGGCATTTCGTCATAGCCGAAATGAATTTGATTAATCCACACCATGCCGGACTGAATCTCCCGGGCGGCCTGATTTGCATATTTCATATTATTTGTCCAAATGGAAGACCCCAATCCCCATTTACTGTTGTTTGCTTTCGCAATCGCCTCGTCGAGATTTGAAACCTTGAAAACCGGCAGAACCGGGCCAAAGACCTCCTCAGTAACCAGCTTGCTGTCTTCAGCAACATTTTCCACAACGGCTGGTTCAAAGAAATAACCTTGATCATTACCTTCAGGCCTTTTGCCGCCAACCAAAACTTTCGCCCCATTGTCAACGGCATCTTTCAACTGCTCTTCGATTTCCTCTCTTTGGTAGGCGGTGTGCAGCGGTCCCATCCGAATTCGCGGCTTTTCGGCTTTTTCCATACCGTCACCCGGTTCATAGCGGCCAACTTTCCCGACCAGCTGCTCAAGGAACTCATCATAAACTTCTTCAAACAAATAAAGTCGCTTTACCGCCAAACATGCCTGACCCGCGTTCCAGAAACGACCGATCATGGCGCCATTCACTGCTTTTTTCATATCGGCGTCCGGGCAAACAATCATGGGATCTGAGCCGCCGAGTTCAAGGGTAATGCGCTTAAAATCCGGTCCGGCGGTTTCCATGACCTGCCGTCCGGTTTCAGAACTACCGGTTAACGCCACTCTCCTAACATCTTGATGACTGATCAAAGCATTTCCAACCTTACTTCCCGGACCCGTCACACAATTCAAGACGCCGGCAGGCAGCCCTGCTTCATTCAGAATGCCTATTATTTTCAAAGTAGTTAAAGGTGTTGTGGAGGCCGGTTTGATGATGATTGGATTTCCGGCTATTAAAGCCGGGCCGACTTTTGTGCCCATCAAAGTAATAGGAAAATTCCAAGGGACGATGCCGACACAGATACCAACCGGCTGCTTCATAATCACACCGTAGCAATTTGGATTCATTGAAGGAGGAAGAGGCACCTGGGAACCTCTGATTTTGCTTGCCAAACCAACATAAAACTCCATACCATGCAAGCAATGATTCAACTCGCCCATGGATTCCATGAACGGCTTGCCCTGCTCTTTGGTCAACAGCGCGGCCAAATCCTTAACTTGCTCTTTAGCGGCATTAATGCCTTTGTGTAAAATCTCGGCGCGCGCATCCGGCGCCATCGCTGCCCAGTCCTTAAAAGCGGCCTTCGCAGATTCAACTGCGGCGTTGGCGTCAGCCGCATCTCCCAACGGCGCGGTGTCGATTGTCTCACCGTTCGCGGGATTTTTAACTTCGTACGTTGCGCCGCTCTTGGCCTCTACCCACTCGCCGTTTATGAACATTTGTGCCATTCAAATACTCCTTTATCTCTAAAATAAATTAGTCAAAAATTTTATTTGCCTGTAAAATTGGCCGTTCTTTTTTCGAGAAAAGCTTTCAGGCCCTCTTTAGCATCATCACTATCAAACGCACGTTGTAAAACTTCACGTTCGAGTGCAAGACCGTCCTGAAGGGAAATATCCGCACCGGTTTGAATAGCGCGTTTAATCATACCGACAGACATGCTGGCTTTTTTAGGCGGAACAAATTGACCGGCATATTCCATCACTTTATCCCAGTACCCTTCCTCCTCAAAAACCATACCTACCAGACCGATTTCTTTGGCTGCGTCCATAGAGAGCGCCGCGCCTGAGGTACAGAACTCCAGAGCTTTGGCTCTACCTAGCAGTCTGGCCAAACGCTGGGTCCCGCCCATCCCCGGCATGACTCCGAGGTTAATTTCCGGCAACCCAATTTTGCCTTTGCCGGCTTTTGCAATTCGTATGTCGCATGCCATGCTGATTTCACAGCCGCCGCCCATAGCGTGACCATTGATGGCCGCAATTACCAGTTTTGGTGTATTTTCGAAACGCATCAAAGTTTCGTTGCCATGCAGGGCGAAATTATAAAGATAATTCGGCGAACCCGATTCCAACATGGAAATATCTGCCCCGCCGGAGAAAAACTTCTCTCCTTTGCCGGTAATAATTAAAACATGTACCGACTCATCAAAACGCGCCTTCATGATGCACGCATCCAGTTCCGCCATCACCTCGTGGTTGTAACTGTTTGCGGGCGGATTGTTGAGTTCCATGATGGCAATGCCATTCTCAACTCGATAATCAACTAAAGCCATTAAATTTCTCCTTCTGAGTTAAAATTTAATAATCAAACTAATCTTCTTTCGACATAAAAAAATTGTTATAAAGCAAAGCAGCAGCAGCGCCACCAACAATCGGTCCAATCCAATAAACCAGATGGTTTTCGAAGAATCCCGCGGCCAATCCGGTTCCAAAGGTTCTCGCCGGATTCATCGAGGCGCCGGTGAGCGGACCTCCCATTAAAATATCACAAACCAAAACAGAGCCGATCGCGAAACCATAAACACCTTTCGGCGCTCGTGAGTCAACTGCGGTACCAAAAACAGTCATTACTAGAAAGAATGTTAAGATAGCCTCGATCATAATTCCAGCTCCAAAGGAAATTCCCGGATCAAGAGCTGGCGTTCCTAAGTGCGTCGCGCCCCAGACGGCCGGACTGAAGATGACACGCAAGGCAAAACCCGCCAGAACGCCGCCAGCCAACTGAGAAATAATGTAGCCGATACCTTTGCCAATTTCGATACGCTTGGTGATCATAAACCCAATCGTCACGGCCGGGTTCACGTGCGCGCCTGAAATATGACCGGTTGCGTTAATCATAATGGCCAAAACCACCCCGTGTGCCAGCGCAATCCCAACAAGTCCAACCGCGCCATCAGTATACGAATTCGTTACAATCGCACCGGCTCCGATAAAACAAAGCGCAAACGTCGCAATCATTTCGGCCACATAAGCCTTTAAATCTTTCATTCCTCTCCCTCCTCGATTTGTAGTTGAAATTTAGCTTTGCAATTTAATGTTTTTCAAGCGAAAACTCAAGCTAAATTTTCATGGCTTAAACCAAGGTTTCCTTTCCAAAATAAACAAAAAAGGCTCTTCACGAGAAGAGCCTTGATTTCTAAAAAAAATGTGATTTACATCATTCCGAGTTCGTACCGTGCCACATCACTCATGAGGTCAGGTGACCACTGTGGTTCCCAAACAACTTCAACTTTGGCATTATTAACTTCCGGCAAATCTCTTATTTTTTGCTCGACTTCTCCGGGTAGAGTGCCCGCAACCGGACAAGCCGGTGAAGTCAACGTCATATTGACATCAACGTTATTGGACTCATCCACGTTAATATCGTAAATCAAACCGAGCTCATAAATATTCACCGGGATTTCAGGATCGTAGCAGGTTTTCAGAACTTCCAGAACCATATCTTTGATTTCTTCCATTTATTTTCCTTATTTAAATTTTACTCTGTAGAAGCCAGGTTATTGCCGTTCTGTATTGCCTCGAGCATTGTATGCCATGCTAAAGCGGCGCACTTGACGCGAACCGGAAATTCTCTGACGCCGGCAAAAACGGAGAGCTTATCAAAACCTGTGAAATCAGCTTCAGTTTTACCGGTGATAATTCCCTGGAATTTCTTAAAAAGCTCTTTTGCCTCAGTCAGCGATTTTCCTTTAAGTTCGGCCGTCATCACTGATGAAGAAGCTTTTGAAATCGCACATCCGGAGCCTTCAAAACTGATATCTTTGATGTGATCATCCTCGATTTGCAAATACAGATTAATGCGGTCGCCGCAAAAAGGATTGTACCCTTCCGAAGTATGGCTGGCGTTTTCTAGTTTCCTGAAATTCTTCGGATTCTTATTATGATCCAGAATCACTTCCTGATATAGTTCTCTTAAATCTTCCATTAGCCGAATAATTTGAGTAGGTGATGTATGCCCTCGACCAGACGATCAACCTCTTCTTTGGTGTTGTAAAAAGCGAAAGAGGCTCTCGTAGTGGCCGGCACATTAAATCGTTCCATGACCGGTTGCGTGCAATGATGCCCCGTGCGCACCGCGATGCCCTGCCTATCGAGGATGGTTCCCATGTCATGCGGATGAATATTGTCTAAAGTGAACGAAATCACCGAGGCTTTCTTTGCTGCCGTTCCGATAATCCTCAAAGACTTGATGGACGACAAGGCTTCCGTGGCGTACTTTAGCAACTCATCTTCATGTTCGTGGATATTTTCGTAGCCTACTTCATTCACATAGTCAATAGCCGCACCTAATGCAACAACCCCGGCAATGTTAGGTGTACCTGCTTCAAATTTATGTGGAAGTTCGTTGTAGGTTGTTTTCTCAAATGTAACGGAGGTGATCATTTCGCCGCCGCCTTCATAAGGTGGCATCTTTTCCAAAAGGTCCTCTTTGGCGAATAAAACCCCAACACCAGTGGGCCCAAAAAACTTATGACTAGAGAAAGCAAAAAAATCGCAGTCTAACTCTTGAACGTCAATTTTCTGGTGCGGGACTGCTTGAGCGCCATCGAGTAAAACAGGAACATTGTGGCTATGGGCAACTTCGATGATTCGCTTCACGGGATTAATTGTACCAAGTGAGTTAGAAGTATGCACAACCGCAACCAATTTGGTTTTGTCACTCATAAGCTTCTGATACTCATCAAAGATGATTTCGCCGTCATCATTGATAGGAATAACCTTCAGTTTCGCATCGGTCGATTCGCAGAGCAGCTGCCATGGAACGATGTTGGAGTGATGTTCCATATTTGAAATGATGATCTCGTCTTCCGCTTTGATGTTTTCTCGACCGTAAGTTGAAGAAACCAAATTTACAGCCTCCGTAGTTCCTCGGACGAATATAATTTCGCGTGTGGATTTCGCGTTGATGAGGTCTTTTACCTTCTCCCTCGTTTCTTCGTACTTCCTGGTGGCAAGCTCGCTGAGATAATGCACCCCTCTGTGAATATTTGCGTTTTCGCCAGAATAGTAATCGCTGATGGCGTCAATCACCGCTTGTGGTTTCTGGGAAGTAGCTGCGTTGTCCAAATAGACCAGCGGATTCCCGTGCACCCGCGTTTGCAAAATCGGGAAATCCTCGCGGATTCGCTCAACATCAAATCCAGTAGTAGGCGTGCTGACTGGCTTTTCTAAAACAACGCTTTCGAGTAATTCTTCCATTTATTATTTATGTGCTTTGGTAAAACGTTCAATAATATGCGCGTCCATCCGCTCGCGAACCGCCTCTACTTTAATGTTTTCCAGAACGTCGCTAATAAAAGCGTGCCGCAGCATTGCGCCCGCCATTTCCTCGCCAATACCTCTTGCACGCAAATAAAACATGGCCTCGTCATCGAGCTGGCCAATGGTTGCCCCGTGGGTACATTTAACGTCATCGGCAAATATTTCCAACTGCGGCTTGGCGTTAATCGAGGCGTCGTTCGTCAACAAGAGCGTTTTGTTGGATTGCAGCGCGTTGGTTTTTTGCGCATCCGGACGCACTATAATCTTGCCGTTAAACACACCGCGTGCTTTGTCGTCGAGAATGCCTTTGTACAGCTCGTTGCTGAAACAGTGTGGCTTTGCATGATCGATAAACGTGTGATTGTCAATATGTTGCGTCCCCTGCCCAAGAAAAAATCCAAACAAATGGGATTCGCAGTGCTCATCATTCAACAAAACACTCAGATTGTTGCGAACTAATCCGCCTCCCAAGTCAATGTTGACCGTCGTATAAACACTTTGCCGCTCCTGCTGTACTTGCGCGTTTGAGATATGAAAAGCATTTATACTTTCTTCCTGAAGTTTTATGTGATCGACTATTGCATTCTTGTCAACAAAAACTTCGGTCACTAAATTGTTGAAATAAGTTGTAGCTGACAATGAATGGAAGCTTTCGATGATTTTCACCTGGCTATTTTTTCCAACAATAAACAGGTTGCGTAGGTGCGAAACAAGCTCCGTGTCCCCATCTGAAATGTATATCAAATGAATGGGGTCCTCTATTACTTTATTATCGGGCACAAAGATAAATGTGCCATCATTCGTAAACGCGGTATTGAGAGCAGTAAAGGATTCATCTTCAAAACTCACGTAACGACCAAGATGTTTATAAACGAGGTCGCTGTGATTTACCATGGCGTTCCGCAAACTGCTGACGATGATGTCATCGCTGTTTAGATCAATCTTAGAAAGCTCTTCCGAAAAAAGACCGTTAATAAAAACAACCAAATTTTCTTTTAGCTTATCAAAAGCAAAATCGCGAAGTACCTCCTTCGGAACCTTTGCCGCTTCGGTTGGCAGCTTAAACTTGTGTTCCAGCATGGGTGCAACGTTCGTATATTTCCAGTCTTCGTGGCGCGGAGTTGGAAAACCCAGCTCGGAAAATTTTGAAATTGCCGACCTACGCACTTCATGGAACGGAGTTTCCCTGCTTCCGTTCAGACTTTCTTCAAACAAATCAAAATTCGAAATGTACCACTGTTTTATATCTGTCATTTCCATGTTGTTTTCGTTTTCCCTTAATTCAATAATTTAAGCAGCTACCGGCTGGCTTGCGTGGTCTTTGACCCAGTCGTAACCCTGTTCGTCAAGTTTAAGCGCCAGTCCTTTGTCGCCGGACTTAACAATTTTACCATCAATAAGAACATGGACAAAATCCGGAACGATGTAATTTAAGAGACGCTGATAGTGGGTCACAACGATGGTTGCATTGTCCTGGCTTCGTAGTTGGTTCACACCATTGGCTACGATTTTCATGGCGTCAATATCTAACCCGGAATCGGTTTCATCCAGGATGGCCAACTTGGGCTCAAGCAGTGCCATTTGAAAAATTTCGTTGCGCTTTTTTTCACCGCCTGAAAAACCTTGGTTAATTGAGCGGCTGAGGAGCTTCTCATCCATATTTACAAATTTGAGCTTTTCTTTGATGAGCGCAAAAAACTCCATGGCGTCGAGCTTTTCTTGCCCACGATATTCGCGAATCTCATTGAGAGCCGTTTTGAGAAAATTCGACATGCTCACCCCGGGAATTTCTACGGGGTATTGAAATGCCAGGAATAGCCCTTCTCTCGCCCGGTCTTCCGGTTTCATATCCAACAGATTCCGGCCATTGTACAGAACTTCACCAGCGACTACTTCGTATTCTTCGCGGCCAGCCAGGACGTTTGCGAGGGTACTTTTTCCTGAGCCATTTGGACCCATAATCGCATGAACTTCGCCTTTGTTTACTTCTAAATCAATACCTTTTAGAATTTTGTTTCCCTCAACCACGACTTTTAATCCTTTTACCGTTAACATCTTTTGTTCTTTTTCTCCTTAATGATTTCGCTTTTTCATGTGACCATTCATCCTTCGCCTACATTCAGAATGAAGAGTGTTCTTAACCCACACTACCCTCAAGACTAATCGACAGCAATTTCTGTGCTTCGACGGCAAACTCCATGGGCAGCTCTTTGAAGACTTCCTTACAATATCCGTTCACAATCAAGCTCACCGCATTTTCGGTATCAATGCCGCGCTGATTGCAGTAAAAAATCTGATCTTCACCTACTTTTGTGGTGGTCGCTTCATGTTCTATCTTCGCGGATTTGTTGTGAACCTCTAAATAAGGAAACGTATGTGCGCCGCATTTATCCCCAATCAACAGCGAGTCACACTGGGAAAAATTACGTGCGTCTTCCGCGTTTTTGGCGACCTTTACCAGACCTCGATACGAGTTTTGGCCATGGCCAGCCGAAATGCCTTTTGAGATAATCGTACTCCGGGTATTCTTACCGAGATGAATCATCTTGGTCCCGGTGTCCGCTTGCTGATAATTATTGGTTACTGCTACGGAATAGAATTCCCCAATCGAGTTATCCCCTTTTAAAATAACACTTGGATATTTCCAGGTAATGGCCGAGCCGGTCTCAACCTGCGTCCACGAAATCTTGGCGTTTTTACCTGAACAGATGCCGCGCTTGGTCACGAAGTTGTAAATGCCGCCTTTGCCGTTTTTATCGCCCGGGTACCAGTTCTGCACGGTTGAGTATTTTATCTGTGCATCTTTGTGAGCAATCAACTCGACTACGGCTGCGTGCAGTTGATTTTCGTCACGCATCGGCGCCGTGCAACCTTCTAAATAGCTCACATAAGCGCCTTCTTCAGCGACAATAAGCGTTCGTTCAAACTGCCCCGTATTCTCAGCGTTGATCCTAAAATAAGTCGACAACTCCATTGGGCAGCGAACGCCTTTCGGAATGTAGCAGAACGAGCCATCGCTGAACACGGCGGAATTTAAAGTCGCATAAAAATTGTCGGTGTAGGGCACAACCGAGCCGAGATATTTTTTTATCAAATCAGGATGGTTCTGAACTGCTTCGGAAAAAGAGCAGAAGATAATCCCGTGCTTGGAAAGCTCATCTTTAAATGTGGTTGCAACTGAAACGCTGTCTATGATCGCATCCACTGCGACTCCTGAGAGGCGTTTCTGCTCATCTAAAGAAATTCCCAATTTGTCAAAAGTCTCGCGAATTGCCGGATCGACTTCATCGAGGCTTTTGAGCTGTTTCTTTTTCTTGGGCGCCGCGTAATAGTACGCATCCTGATAATCGATGGGGGGATACTTGACATTTGGCCACCTGGGCTCTGTCATGGTTTGCCAGTGGCGGAAAGCTTTGAGCCGCCATTCGAGCAGCCACTCCGGCTCATTCTTTTTAGCAGAAATTAACCTGACCGTATCTTCAGTGAGGCCTTTTGGCGCAAACTCCTGCTCGATATCGGTAGTAAACCCCCATTTATATTCGCTCTTTGTAAATTGTTCGATGGTTTCTTGTTCAGTACTCATTTAAAAAAACTCCTAACACGGACGAATCCGCGAATTTTGTTTTGATGCTGGTAAACGCTTGCGCCATCATCTACAATCATTACGCTGCGCTGTCATTAGGTAGGTTATGTGACTAAATAGTGACGCCGATGGCCATTGACCTAATGACTTAATGACCATTTTTGTCATTCGCTTCGCTGTCATTTTCTTGTATAATATCCAAAGAGTTTTTTGATAACAAAACTTAATTTATGCACTCGTCACAGCAGCCGAAGAATTCCAGCCTGTGATTCTTGACCTGATAATTGGTTGCTTCTTCAACCTTGCGATTTAATTCGGTGTTGTGTTCCATCTCGATATCTTTAATAGCACCGCACGAATTACAAATAAAATGGTAATGCGGATTCACATTACCATCGTATCTATCAAATGTACTGCCGAATTTCAGCTCTTGAATACACCCCTGCTCTACCAGAATGCTCAGATTTCTATAAACATTACCGAGGCTTAAAGAAGGAAACCCGGGCTTGAGCTTATCATAAATCCAGGACGCAGTCGGGTGGCTTGTTGTAGATTTTAAAATACCTAAAATTTTTTGCCGCTGTTTGCTTTTACGGTATTTCTTTTCTTGCAAGGTATTCATAACCAGTTCATTTCCTTATTCTTAAACGCTGAAGCTGCTGCCACAGCCGCATGTTCTCTGGGCGTTCGGATTGACAAAATTGAATCCCGTGCCGGTTAGCCCGTCGGAAAAATCAAGCTGCGTTCCGTTCAAATAAATAGCGCTTTTGGGATCCATGAAAAACTTCACGCCGTCAAATTCCATAATTTTATCATCCGCACGAGGTTCTTTTACAAAGTCCAGAACGTAAGACAACCCCGAGCAGCCCCCGCCCTTTACTCCGACGCGCAAGCCTCCATTTTCATCGGGGTGATCTTTCGCCATGAGTTTCTTAACCTCAGCGATTGCTTTAGGTGTAACTGAAATCATCATTTTCTCCTAATTTAGATTTATTAAAGCAACGTTATCCCGCTGCATGTCAAGTTCGTTATTTATATCCGCCAGAGTAATCCCCGACAAAAATATTTTGAATTGTTCTTGAATCACATGAAACGGATCGCTAATATTGCAATTCTCCAGTTGCCTGCAGTTACAATTGGGATCTGTAACACACTCAACGAGCCCAACCGGCCCTTCAATCGATTCAATGATTTCCGAAAGCGAAATCTTATTGGCATCTTTCGCCAAAACATAACCGCCATGCGCCCCCTGACACGAACTGACCATACCTTTGCGCGCCAGCCTTTGCAGGATTTTAGCCATAATCTCAGTAGAAATGTTGTAGCGCCCGGCAATTTCTTTGGCACTGGTCACGGTATCCCCCGGTTGATTCAGCATGTGCTTCAGTGCGATAATACCGTATTCAGATTTCTTGGTCATACGTAACATGCAAACTCCTAAACCCGACCTATTTGGTCGGATTTGAATATAAAAAAATTTTAGCCAGATGTCAAGGGGAATTTACGCAATTTCATGTTGAGCCACAGCATCTTGTTGAACTTTTCGGACTTTCCTTTTTCTCGATTTTACCGGGGTGTCCGGCAGCAAAATTATAAACGTTCCAAGAGTCACAATGAGTCCTGAAAGCCAAACCAAATTTACCAGCGGATTAATATAAACTTTAAAAACTGCACTTTTATCATCGTTTGGCTGCGCGAGGACAACATACAAATCCTCCTGCAAGGTTGATCTCAAAACGACCTCCGTGGTGGGCTGTTCTTGCACAATGTAGTAATGCTTATTCGGGTAAATGGTTTTAACCATTTTTCCGTTTTTGTAAACATCCATTTCAGCCTGCCAGACCACTTTATTCAAATCCTCAAAGGTTTTAAAGCCTTTATACGTTAAAGTATAACTGCGAATCTGCATGGACTCGCCAGGTTTAAGATGGGCCTCCTTTTCAGTATCAAAAGCCTTGCCCGTAAAGCCGACAAACATCACCACGATTCCGAAATGGACGACGTAGCCTCCGTAGCGGCGTTTGTTTTTTTGCAAAAGCCGAATCAGGGCAACAAAATATCCTTCCTGATTCGTTCGCATTCTCGCTCTTGCGCCACGGTGAAATTCAGCGACTATTGTTGCGGTTACGAAGATCGACAATGTTAGGGAAACCAGTGCATAAAAATGCCGGATTCCAAATGCCAGCATAATGACCAAACCGAGCAAAGCAACCGCAATTGGTTTTAAGAAAATCTTTTTCATGAGATTTGAAGAGGTCTTGCGCCAGGCGACCAATGGACCCACGCCGGTTAGAAAGAGCAGAAACAGACCGATTGGAATGGTAACCTTATTAAAGAACGGTTCCGCAACCGTGACTTTCACCCCGCGGATCGCCTCGGTGACTATAGGGAAAATTGTGCCCCAGAAAACCGCGAAAAGCGCACCGAGGAAAATCAGATTATTGATCAGAAAGGCCGATTCCCTGGAAACAACGGAGTCGAAATGCTGGGTTGTTTTCATTTGTGGAAGTCTTTTGATAATCAAAAAGGTCGGAACAAAAATAAGCAAAACCAAATAGCCGACAAACCAGGGGGCAATATCAGAGCGGGCAAACGAGTGCACCGATGAAACGATGCCGCTGCGAGTCAGGAACGTTCCGAAAATACAAAGCACATATGTCAGAAGAATCAGCGACATGTTCCACACTTTCAGCATGTTCTTCTTCTCTTGAATCATGGTTGAGTGGATAAAGGCAGTCCCTGCCAACCATGGCATGAGAGCCGCGTTTTCAACCGGATCCCAGGCCCAGTAACCACCCCAGCCGAGCTCCATGTAGGCCCACTTGCCGCCCAAAATCATGCCGATTCCAAGAAAGAACCAGGGCACCAAAGTCCATCTGCGGATGGTTTTCAACCACTGATTGTCGAGCCGCCCGCTGATTAAGGCAGCGATTGCAAATGCAAAGGGGATACTAAAACCTACAAACCCCATATACAAAATAGGCGGATGAATGGCCATTGCCGGATGCTGCAGTAACGGATTTAAACCGCGGCCGTCCGGCGCAGCGAATGCAACGGTATTTGCAGGCTGCATAATCGCTTTAATTACCCTTCCATCGGCAAACTGCCAGAGCTTTTCAAATGGTTGGGAAACGAAGACATTCAACGCGATGAAAAACATGGCGCCGCCCATGAGAACAGCGACCACGTACGGCATTAGCTCGCGATTTTTATGTCGCTTCAGATAAACAGCCAAAGCTGCAAAAACAGTCAGCAGCCAGCCCCAGAAAAGCAGGGAACCCTTTTGGCCGCCCCAAAGCGAAGCAACAGTATAAAAAGTGGGCATGGCCCGGTTTGAGTAGCCGACGACGTATTCATTGTGGAAATCATGAGCGAAAATCTGCTGCCACAAAATGAAAACCGCCAGTGTCACCAGAAACATGACCCCAAACAAAGCGTGCTCACCGGATCTCGTCAAATCCTCGCGATTTTTCCTCGCTCCTAAAATAGAGGCAAAAATGGAGTAGCCCGCACAAGTGAGGGCTAAAATGAGGATTAAATGTCCAACATCAACCATGCATTATTCCTTAATTGGTACCTTCTAACTCGTCGATGTGTTTGGAAGGGTCATAATTCTTGATATCGTATTCCTGGCCGGTCTCATATTTTGAGGGACACTTAGCCATCAACATTTGGGCATCAAAATAGCCTTCGCGGTGGTACTTTCCTGCGACCAAAACTTCGGCGCCGTCTTTAAAAGTGTCGGGGAGTTCTTTTGCATAACGCACTGCCATTTCCTGACCTTCTTCTTCAATAACAAAATTTACTTCCAGACTATTCTGAGACCTCTGCAGCGTTCCGGGGACAAGAAATCCTTTCACACGCAATCCCTGGTCGAAAGCAGCTTCGCCCATCGCTTTGACCTCTTTTACACTGATATAATACTGCATATTGCCTTCGAAACCGCTGATTGTCAGCCAAATCAGCAGACCAGAAATAGTTGTGAAGGCAAACGCAATCTTTATTTTTTTCTTAGCCATGGATCCTCCGTGTTTGCTTAATCCGTATAACTCAAAATTTATCGATTTTATTTCCCCAATTCCTATCGGTCATTTCCGAAATGCTAAGCGTAGCTGACCGCACGAGTTTCCCGGATGACCGTCACTTTAATCTGGCCCGGAAATTCAATATCCGATTGAATCTTTTTTGAAATGTCACTGGCTAAAAGATCGGCCTGCGCTTCGGTAACTTTATCCGGCTGCACAATAACCCGGACCTCGCGTCCAGCGGAAATCGCATACGCCTTTGCCACCAAATCAAATGAGTCTGCCACTTTCTCGAGATTTTCGATTCTGCGGACGTAGCCGTCCAAAGTATCACGCCGTGCTCCGGGGCGAGCACCTGAAATCGAATCTGCGGCGCCAACTAAAACGGAAATCAATGAAGTTGCCGCTTCATCTTCATGGTGAGAAGCAATCGCATTGATAACTACAGGATTCTCATTATACTTCTTGGCTATTTCAATACCAATTTGGGTATGCGTTCCTTCCATATCCTGACTCATCGCCTTACCAATATCATGCAGCAGTGCGGCCCGCTTTGCTAATCTGACGTCCATCTTTAGTTCTTCGGCCATGGCACCGCACAACATGGCAACTTCCTCTGAGTGCTTCAACACATTTTGTCCATAACTGGTCCGGTATTTCATCCGGCCTAAAATTTTAATTAGATCCGGGTGCATCCGGCCAACCCCAACTCGTGCAATGGTCTCGTTCCCGGCACGCCAGATGAATTTATCGACCTCTTTTTCAGCGTTCTTAACAATCTCCTCGATCTTTTGAGGATTGATTTTGCTGTTGCTAATTACTTTTTGGAGAGCCAACCGGGCAATTTCCCGGCGAACAGGATCAAAACCGGACAAAACTACGGCTTCGGGAGTGTCATCGACAATGACTTTTACGTTGGTGGCTTGTTCAAATGCTTTTATATTGCGCCCATCCCTACCGATAATTCTTCCCTTTAATTCATCGGAAGGCAGGGGGACCACAGAAACCGTTGTTTCGAGACAGTGATCAGCGGCGTTTTTCTCGATGGCCATGGTTATAATTTTTCGAGCTTCCTTTGTCGCATTTTCCTTAGACTTATCTACAAGCTCTTTATAAATATCAGCGGCTTCGGCTTTATAATCGCGCTTAAGATTCTCCAACAAAAGCTCTTTTGCATCTTCTAAGCTAACCTGAGAAATTCGGGACAAGGCATTGTTCTGTTCCCGGATAATACGATTGAGTTCAGATTCTTTTGTCCTTTGTGCTTCTTTTTGTTCCTGCAAATTCCTCTCAGCTTGCTTTAATTTATTTGCCCTTTGATCTGCTTCGTTTTCCTTATGGCCGAGTTGCTTTTCTTTTTCGAGAAACTCATGTTCTATTTGATCTAACTTTTTTTGCCGGTCCTTCACGCGGTTTTCTTGTTCATCCCGGACTTTGAACCACTCTTCTTTTGCCTCAAGAAGATATTTTTGTTTGGTCCGCTCGGCTTGCTTGTTGGCTTCAGCCATAATTTCATCGGCCTGCGACTGTGCATTTCTTAAATTATTTTTAGTAATTAAAATAGAAGCCAGAAAACCAACACCCAAACAAATGAAACCGATTATTATAGTTGTTAATGTAATTTCCATAGTGAAAGAGGCTTGATTAATCCGGCAGAATTAATTTTCAAGCCAAATATTCACCTCCTCTTGCTTCTTTGATGCCTGAACCTTATTATTCTTGCTCTTGCAAGAGTCCAAGTATTTCGCAATTGTTTTGCCCATGACTTCCATGTTATTTCTTACTTTATTGCCGGCGCAAATTGGATTTGACCAAATACATTCAACCCCTTTGCAGTAGTCCAATCGAAGGTCACAACCCTGCTGGCGCTGGTAAGCAGCTGACGACATCATGTTCTTCGTAACTTCTTCTCTACGAAATTCTTGATTCTGTGTGAGAAAATGAATTTCAATTAGCTTGTCCCACAGAAACTGATGGGCCTCAACCAGCTGCATATTCGTAAAACCTTCCAAAACTAATTGAATCGGTTTCCGATTAAAAATGGTCACCAATAAATCCAACTTTTGGCTGACCTTCAAAGCTTTGTTTTGTTGCTCTTCCATATATGAAGTTACTTCAAAATGGATTTTTGAAGATTAAAAATATACAAATCTTGCTGGTTAAAATCAAGGTAATTCGGGATTGGAGTTAAAGTGGAATTCCAATTAAAAAAAACAAAACTCTTCCGAAAGTCTCCCCCATTAAAACGAGAATAATTGTAGCGTATAAAATTCCGGTCGCGGATTGTGTGGACCGAATCTTAGTTGATTTCCAAATCATGACTCCAAATACCAAAGGAACAATTAACCCAAAAACAACCCTGCCGATAAAAATATAACCGCTGCCGTTAAGGCTTAAAATCGCATTAACCAGCTCCCTTCCTTCTTTCATCTTAAAAAATGTGAGAATGCTCAGTCCAATTAAGACAATTCTTAATAACACAGATGCGAGGTAAATTAGTGAACTATATTTTAAAGGCGAAAGGCTCAATTTATGCTGGACTAAATACCAATGCCCGGTTATCATCGCCCCTAAGACTGAGCCCAAAATCAAAGTGCCTCCAATCCCGTTCGCAACAACCAAAGCAATCATCTGTGAATCGATCAACAGGGGTTGATAAATGGCAACGGAATAACTGGAAATTCCTAAAATGCCAAAAATGAAGCTAAGAACTAAAAGTGATTTGTGGAAGCGCGGATGAATTATGTTGTAAATAATAAGAAAAAGAGCAGTTGCCAAAAAGAAAAAGTAAGTTAATTTCTGTGAAAAAACTTGATTCGTTTCATTAAAATTAAACAGAGGAAAAAACGCGATGTCGCCAAATGGTTTAGCAAGGAGGGCAAAAACAATTAAAGCGCAAGCCACTAAAGTTGTGACACGAAAATAAAGTTTACCGATTTCTTTAAGTGAAATGAACAGAATAGTGAACAGTAGACCGACGGAAAAATGAGTGAGGAGGAAAACAAAAATGAGTTTCAGCATTTTTAATTTAGCGAATCTTCAAATCCAGGAATGATGTTTTTTCGAATGGGCAAGCGATCTTTAAAGCTTTCGAAGATTTTATGGGTGTGTGAAATCACTTCTTCACCGTAGGCCCAGCAAAACAGAGTGTCGGGAATTCCGGATTTAAAATCAACGGTGAAATAGCCTTTCGGGTATATGCCCAGAGCCGTGATTTCTTGGGCCCACTCTTTTAAGATTACTGAAGTCTCTTTTTCAAACTTCCGTTGAGCAAGGACATTATCATCGATTTCTTCAGATTTCATGCGTATTTTCGCATCTTCCAAAGACTCCGCTGCTAATGCGGTAATCTTTATAACATCCGGCAGAACTAAATTTGCCTCCTCCAACGAAAAAATGCGAAAGCCGTCGTCTTTGTCGTAAAGGTTCATTCAAGAAATCCTAAAGTTCAGACAAAAGCCGAGTGACCGGTTATGTATTCACCGACTATCAAAGTGTGGATATCATGAGTGCCTTCGTAAGTGAGCACTGATTCCAAATTGCACATATGCCGCATGGCTTGATAATCATCGGAAATTCCGTTTGCTCCCAAAACCTGCCGGGCAAGCCGGGCAATTTCAAGAGCGTGGTAAACATTATTGCGCTTGGCAAGGGAAATTTGCACGTGAATTTGCTTCGTTCCCTTATCTTTAAGTCTCCCCAGTTGTAAAGCCAGGAGCTGAGCTTTCGTAATTTCATTAAGCATGTAAACTAACTTTTCTTGCACAAGTTGATGTGAGGCAATCGGCTTGTTCGCAAACTGAATCCTGCCTTTTGCGTATTCAAGCGCTTCTTCATAACAAGCCATCGCGGAACCGATTACCCCCCATGCGATTCCATAGCGCGCCTGGGTTAAACACATGAGAGCATTTTTTAAACCAGTCGTTTCCGGCAAAAGGTTTTCTTGCGGAATTAAACAATTTTCGAAAAGCAATTCCGCGGTGTCGGACGCCCGAAGCGAAAGCTTGCCATGCAGAGGTTTTGTTGTAAAACCCTCCGTTCCCTTCTCGACCAGGAACCCTCGAATGCCGTTCTCTGTTTTTGCCCAAATGACCGCCACATCAGCCAGCGAACCGTTAGTGATCCACATTTTACTGCCG
Source organism: candidate division KSB1 bacterium (assembly GCA_022562085.1). Classification (NCBI taxonomy): domain Bacteria; kingdom Pseudomonadati; species Candidatus Zhuqueibacterota bacterium. The sequence continues at coordinate 18,941 of JADFPY010000028.1, forward strand.
TTGAGCAGCCAGCCATTTTTGGTTTTTTCAACGCGGGTTCGCATGCTGTCCGGATTGGAACCGGAATCCGGTTCAGTGAGCCCAAAGCAACCAACAGCTTCGCCGTTTGCAAGTTTCGGCAACCATTTCTGCTTCTGCTCCTCGGAACCGCATTGGTGAATGGAATACATCACCAGGCTGCCTTGCACAGAGGCAAAACTGCGCAGACCGCTGTCGCCACGTTCCAGCTCTTGATTAATCAAACCGTAGGCAACATTGTTCAAACCCGCACAGCCGTAGCCTTGCAAGTTTGACCCCAAAAGTCCAAGTTTACCAAGTTGAGCAATTAATTGAATGGGAAAGGTTCCGTCTCGATAATGGTCGCGGATAACAGGCATAACCTCTTCATCCACGAATTCGCGAACGGTCTGGCGGATCAAGCGCTCTTCATCGGAAAGCAGATCATCGATTTGGTAAAAATCTGTACCCTGGAATTTTGCCATGGATTAACAAACCTAGCTCAAAACTGCGTTTGAATTATCAACTCAAACCAAATTGTGTCGGTGCTTGCCAAACAATGTATTCGCAGTCGCATTATAAAGCTCGACTTCAATTAAGTCACCCGCCGAAAAAGCGCCGTTGGCAAAAATAACGGTTTTATTAGCCTCTGTTCGTCCCATCCATTCGTCAGGATTTTTTTTGCTCGGGCCTTCCGCCAAAACTTCAAAACGCTCGCCGATGATGGCTTTATTCTTTTTAATCGAAATCGATTTTTGCAGCTCATTTAACCGAACAATGCGCTCGGTTTTTTTGTCGGCAGAAACATCATCCGGGTGCTGCTTGTAAGCGATAGTACTCTTTCTCTCCGAATATTTGAAAATGAAGGCTGAGTCAAATTCGACTTTTTTCATTACTTGGTAAGTATCCTCAAAGTCAGCGTCGCTTTCCGAAGAAAAGCCGACAATAATATCCGTAGTTAAAGCGACGTTTGGAATTGTCTGCCGGATTTTGTCAACTAAATCGAGAAACTCTTTTTGGGTATACGTTCTGGCCATCATTTCCAGAATTCGGTCATTGCCTGATTGCAGCGGCAAGTGGATGTGATTGCAAATCTTCGGATTCCCAGCCATAACTTTTAAAAACTTCTCCGGGAAATCCTTCGGGTGTGGCGAAGTAAATCGCACACGATGAATGCCCTCGACATCAGCCACTTGCTGCATCAAATCAGCAAAATCAGCGCCGTTATGGCGGTATGAGTTTACATTCTGCCCCAAAAGCGTCACTTGTTTAAATCCATCCGAAACCAATTTTTCCGTTTCCCTAACCACACTTTCCGGATTGCGGCTTCTTTCGCGTCCGCGCGTGTACGGCACGACACAAAAGGTACAGAAATTATCGCAGCCGCGCATCACGGCTATCCACGCATTGACGCCGGGAACCCGTTCCGGATAAACGTCGCTGTAATCTTCAAATTCGGACAGGTTGAAATCATACTCCTTTTTGCCATTATTCAAAACGGAGTCGATCATGCTTGGCAGGCGTTTGTAGCTATCAGGCCCAGCGAAAATATCCACCATGTTTTCGCTTCGTTGCAGATTGCCACGGAGATTTTGGGACATGCAGCCAAGTAGTCCCACAATCACATTTTTATTTTTTTCTCTCAAGTGCTTTATTTCACCCAAGCGACCATAGATTTTGGAATGGGCGTTTTCACGAATCGCACAGGTGTTTAGAAATACGACATCGGCTTCGGATTCTTTATTTGTAAATTCGTACTGATCTGTGGCTTTTAGAATCGACCGCACCAGCTCCGTATCATATTCGTTCATCTGGCAGCCGTAAGTTTCGATATAGACTTTTTTCATTTAACTTGTAAACCCAATTCTAGTTATTTTAAAATTTCCCCAATCGCTAAATTTCTTTGACTGACTTCTTTCAATTCTACCTCTACGAACTCGTTTGATAAATCGGATTCCGACGGCACGCCTACCTTCACATAATTCTCCGTAAACCCTTGAAACAAACCAGATTCATTTTGCTCTTCCATCAATACTTTTACGCTCTTACCTATTTGCTGTTTGTAAAAATGCGTTTTCTTTTCACTGGATAATTTTCTTAAAATTTCGCTACGCTCTTTTTTTGCTTGTGCCTCTACTTTATCTTTCATTTTAACTGCAGCGGTGCATTCTCGTTCCGAAAAAGGAAATACATGAAAATAAGCAAAAGGCAATTGCTTTAAAAGTCGGTGGGTATTGGCAAACTCCGCTTCGCCTTCCCCAGGGAATCCCACCATGACATCGGTTCCCAAACAAACGTCCGGGATAAGATTGGCGACCATTTCCACGAACTCAACATATTCAGCAACATTATAAAGTCTGCGCATGTTCGACAAAACCGAATCATCGCCGCTCTGGAGCGGAATATGAAAATGGTTGCAGAGCTTTTCAGATTCAGCCATGTGATCGACAAGCTCCATGGGAATCGTTGTCGGCTCAATCGAACTGATACGGATGCGCTCCAATCCATCGATAGTTTCAAGCATCTTGACAATATCCAGAACGGTCTTCCCTTCAAATTCGTAAGTTCCGATATTGACGCCACTAAGAACCAGTTCTTTGTGTCCTCTTTCAACCAACTGAATCGCCTCGCGCTGAATATCCCAGAATGCCCGGCTGCGACCCCGGCCCCGTGCAAATGGAATGACACAGAATGTACACATAAAATCACAGCCGTCCTGCACCTTCAAATTGGCGCGAGTTGCGTTCTCGTAATTTCCTACAGAACTGATCGTAAACGGCGTCTTGCTGATTTTACTTTTCCGAACGATGGGTTCTGGTAATTTCTGCGGGATGTCGATGAAATCCGCCACTTCCATTTTTTCTTCGGTGCCCACGATTAAATCGATGCCTTCGATCTTTCTCAGCGCTTCACTTCCCATTTGAGCATAACAGCCGATGACTGCTACAAAAGCATCGGGTGAGCGTTTCAGCACTTGCCGCACCAATTGGCGGCACTTGGCGTCGGCTTGTTCGGTCACCGTGCAGGTGTTGATGACACATATGTCTGTTGGCTCGCCGTATTCGACAATCCGGTACCCTTTCTCCTTGAAGGTGTCGCTGATCAAGGCCGTCTCTGCTTGGTTGAGGCGGCAGCCAAGAGTATAGAATGAAGCCTTGTAATTTGGTTGCGTCATTTGTTTATGGAAAGTTAGTATAACTCGTTTGCTTAAAAGAATTTTCCACATCACTTTCCGGTCGGTGATCCCCCCGAGCATAAGAGCCAAACAAAATTATCTTATCCGGCTTAAAGTTCGTTTTAATCTGCTCAACCACATCTAAAATAGCCTCTTGCGGAATTCTGTCGCGCTTATCGATTGTTTCAACTTTAACGGCCATTTATCACCGGCTCTCCCCATTGACCTTATGTATTACCACCTCTGAAACCTTGTGTTCCCCATCCTCCTTGCTCACATAAAGGTCTAAATCCAATCGAACTTCCCCTTCCGTAAAATCGACACAGGCATAATAACGTGCGTCCTCGGTTTCGTTCACCGATTCGTGGACGAAATCAAACTGTAAGTTCCGGGTTCGATTTTCAGAGGTGTCTTCAACTTCAAAAGAACCTTCATCGCCTATTTTGCCACTGATATATGAGGTTATAATTTTGATAACTTCCTCCGAACTTAATTTGGCTATCTCTTCCTGCTTCTGACACCCTATCAAGCTGAAAAGAAATAAAACTACAGAAAAAAGTACGAATCTAATTTTCATTTCTCTTACTCCTTTAAAATTGTAAAGCTAACTCAAACTCACAATCCAAATATTTTTGCAATTCTTTATCGCCGTAATAACTGCCGTTTCGCCCTAATTGCACCAAGTTGATTTCGCGTTTCTTGTTAACGGCAAAAATCGCGGGTTGAATCTGGTCCGCAGCTATTTGCAATTTCAACTTTTTAGCCAATGCCAACCCTTTATCTTCTACAAAGGGGTAAGGAAACTCCGTTCGCTTTCGAACCTTTCTTAACTCATCAGCCGGACCTGGAGAAAGCACGATGAAAGCAGCCCCACAAACCTGAAGCTTGGCAAGTCTCCACTTGAGATCTGAGCAATTGCTTAAAACAAACAGAGCACCACGTTGCTTTTTAAGGTTACTATAAACAGCTTTTTTTATTCGCCAGTTTTGCTAGATCAACTGTTTTACCGTCCACATCGATTAGCTGTTTCGGCAAAATGGGCTTTTCATCACCAGGCTTTGCAAATAATTCTGTGGAGAATAAATTGACGGTTAAAACTGACAAAGAAATAAAACTTTAAGTAACATAACTATTCCACCAACCCCCGCAGTCTTTTCAAATTCTCGACGTCCATATCGTTTTGGGGACCCTTCGGCGTTTCTAAAATCATCGCGACATCTGTGAAACGCGAGTCATTCATGAGAAACTTAAATGCCTCAATACCAATCTCACCTTCCCCGATGTGCTCGTGACGGTCTCTCCTGCTGCCAAATTCCTTTTTCGAGTCGTTGACATGAATGACGCTAACTTGATCGCAGCCAATGATTTTGTCAAGTTCGGATACGGTTTTTTCGTACCCTTCTTCGGTGCGCAACTCATATCCCGCTGCAAAAATGTGGCACGTATCTAAACACACTCCGATTCGTTTTTGAGCTTCGACTTTCGATTTCATTTCCGCGAGCTGCTCGAACGTGTACCCCAAATTGCTCCCCTGCCCAGCGGTGGTTTCGAGAAGAATCTTCAGTTTAAAATCAGGACACTTATCGAATACAAAATTAAGACTTTCGGAAATTCGCTGAAGTCCCTTCTGTTCACCCTCGTCGAGGTGCGAGCCGGGATGTATAACCAAATACGGAATCCCCAGAGCCTCGGCCCGCTCCATTTCCGCGATAAAATTCTGCCTCGAAAGATACACCTTTTGTTTATCAAAACCGCCCAGGTTGATCAAGTAAGAAGCATGCACACAAACCGCTTTCACACCCGTTCGCTTTTCCTCTGCTTTAAATTTTTCAACTTCCTCATCCGTCAGCGGTTTGACCCGCCACTGCTGCTGGTTCTTGGTGAAAATCTGAATGACGTCACAGGTGACGTCCTTGCCGTTTTGCGGCGCATTAAAAACACCGTCGGAAATCGAAACATGGGCGCCGAATTTCATATCAAGTCAGCCCAAGTTTCGAAAGGAGTTTTTCAAAGAACGGGATTGGGTTTTTAAGGGTACCATTAAATTTTTGTTTGAGGTAACTGGTCACCGCCATCAAAAAGAAACAAACTAAAAAGAGAATTCCGTAAATTCCGATTAAAAGCAAATCATAGGTCGCAAACCCGGTTAACAGCTCTTTGGACTTGTTCCAAATTTTGAGAAAGAAAAAAATGCAGCCGATAAAGGCGACGGCCTGCACAAGCCAGCGAAGATTGATTTTCATTCCTGCGCCTCGAGCCACCTTTCCGCATCGATGGCGGCCTCACAACCCATCGCCGCCGCAGTAACCGCCTGACGATAGCGGGTATCGACAACATCACCACCTGCGAAGACGCCTTCAACATTTGTCGCAGTGTGCTGGGCTGGTAAAATGTAGCCGGCATCGTCCATGTCAATTTGTCCCTTGAAGACGTCGGTGTTGGGAACATGCCCGATCGCCAGAAAGACCCCGTCGCAGGCGAACTCTGCCGTCTCACCGGACTTGGTATCTGCCAGAAGAACGCCGGTCAAATTCGATGGCTCACCGAGATACTCTTTAATAATTTTGTTCCACATGAAATCAATCTTGTCGTTCTTCCTGGCGCGGTCCTGCATGATCTTGGAAGCCCGGAGTTCCTCGCGCCGGTGAACGACTGTAACCCGGCTGGCAAATTTCGTCAGAAAAGTAGCCTCTTCCATCGCCGAGTCGCCGCCGCCAGTGATGACGACGTGCTGGTCGCGGTAGAAGGCCCCGTCACAGGTGGCGCAAGTCGAAACGCCGCGGCCCATGAAGTCACCTTCGATGCCAAGCCAGCGGGCGCTGGCGCCGGTGCAGATAATGACAGCCTTTGCCTGCACGGTTTCTTCATCATACTCGACCACGAAAGGTCGCTTCGAGAAATCGACTTTAGTGGCATATTTTTGAATGCACTCGGCGCCGAATCTCTGCGCTTGTTTACGCAGCAGGTCCATCAATTCCGGTCCCTGCACACCCTCCGGAAATCCGGGATAGTTTTCGACGTCAGTGGTAAGCATAAGCTGGCCGCCGGGAATCTCAACCCCCATGCCTTCGCCTTCGAGAATAAGCGGCTCAAGGTTGCCTCTGGCAGCATAAATGCCAGCCGTGAAACCTGCCGGCCCGGAACCGATGATAACGACATTTCTAAAATCCGACATAGAAGAAATTTTTCTCCTTTCAAAGATTTTTTCGATTCGTTCAAAGAATTCTAACAGCACGAAAATAATGCATATTTCATGTAAATGCAAGCAAAATTGTAGTTTGCCCCGACTTGGTTAAAACATTTGGATTTGGAAGGAATTGGTGTTAAATTTACGAAATTGTCTGGTAGTAAAAGAATTTAGAATATGCGATGGTATGCACCACTATTCAATTACTGGAGTAACTGTGAGAATTTCTACATCACAAACTACTTGAGTATTGAGAAAGATGCTTACTCCCTTTCTAAAGAATTGACTGATTTTCTTTTATCTGGATCTGATGTTAGCGAAATAAATTCTTGCGGCTATTGGGTCATTGTAAAAGAAAGTAAGTCTAAATATCTTTCTGTTCCTAATGTACTTAATACATTACTAATCTCCTTTTGGGTTCTCACTCCAAACCAACTTCACTATAGGTTTCGGTTCTCAGAAAGAAAAGGTGATATGCGAAGATATCTTGATAGGTTTATCTTTAATTCGGAAGATGAAAATCAAAACACTGTTGATGAATTGCAGCTAACCAAAGTAAAACAATTTTATCGTTCACTTGCTCGAATAAATAAAAACAAGGATAGACTTCAAACAGCCCTGCTCTACACATATCGTGGATGTGTTGCCTATGATTGGCGTGTTAGTTTCGTCTTGTTTACAGCTGCTTTAGAAGCAATTCTGACTTATAAAAGGGGTTACGGAATGACCAGAAGACATGCTGAGGCGTATAGTATACTGACGGAAACTACTTCATCAAAAAGAGATTTAGCTGCTAAAAGGTTTGAACGCCTCTACAATATCAGAAGCGACATCATGCATGGAAGTAAAATTAAATCCAGAGCAACGACTAATTTAAAAAACCTCTCTAAACTATCTCATTTACTTAGAAGACTTTGGAATGTAATTTTATGTGACAACCAAATTATAAGCAGCTTAGAGTTGAATGATCAGGGGCGTGAATTATTTTTTCGCCAGCTTGGTTCTTCTTAAAATAATAGAGTTTTTCAAGACATAAATCATTGACTTGTTTTTGAATTAAACAAAATTCTATAGATTTGTTATGCCATTAAAAACCAACATTAAAAGACCCCTTGAACTGGTAAAAGCGGATGGGCATTTCCAAAACCACAAATCCCTTTTAAAAGAAGACACCTGGAACGAAGCAACAATAGAAAAAGCCCTTTCCCAAACCGGCCTTCAACCTTTCTTTGCATTAGCTGAACAGCTAATCAAATCAAAAAAAACAAAGCCAAAAGACCGCCAACTGTTATTCAACTTTTTAAACCTTGCCCGCTCAAGCCTTCTTCTCAAACAGATTTACCTTGAAAACAAACAAAACGACTGGTTCGATCTCTGTCTTAAAATTATCGAAAGATCTAACTTCACTTTAAATCATCTTTTCCATCAACGGGTCGAGCAATATAACGTTAAAACGTTGTTTCAAGAGATTCAAGGCAATGAAATAACCGAACATTGGTGGCTCGATATTAATGAAAAAGTGAATGACATTGCCCGCGGCCTGTTATCTCTGTCCAAGGACAGCAGCTCCGGACCTGTGGCCATCCTTGCGGAAAACAGTCTGGCAATGGTTTGCATCGATTTGGCATGTTTGATGACCGGACGAGTCAATGTGCCCATTCCGGCAACCTCGACGGCAGAATCTGTCGCCTATATTCTGAATCACTCCAAAGCCGCGACCCTTTTCGTCTCGACCGAAAAGCAGTTGCAGAAAGTATTAACAACTAGAAATAAACTCAAGGATCTACAGAATATCGTTATTATCAAACACCTGGATGATTTAAATAATCCGGAAATAATTTCGCTGGCCCAATTTATTAA
>JADFPY010000029.1 GCA_022562085.1 candidate division KSB1 bacterium
TTATTGTAAAATCACCTAACAGGTGATCCCGAAGAAGTCGGGACACAACGTAAATTCTAAAACCAAAGGCCAAAAGCTAATGGCCAAACGCGTAATTTAGATTAAATTTCGGACTTTCCTTTTAATTCTCTACTCTTTTTAAAAGACTCACCAATTCAATGTGCGGCGTCATCGGAAACATGTCCACCGGCTGCACTTTCATGAGCTCATATTCTGTCAGGCACAAAGCTTTGGCATCTCGTGCAAACGTGGCGGCATTGCAAGAGACGTAAACTATTTTTTCCGGCTGCAATTTGAGCACTGCATGAACAACATTTTCATGCATACCTGCTCTTGGCGGATCAATGATGACTGTAGAAGGCTGCCCCAATTTATCCGAATTATCCGAGCTTAATTTAAGCGAATCTTTTAAGTCACCGGCCACGAACGAACAATTTTCTACGCCGTTCAATTGGCAATTAAACTTAGCGTCTTTTACTGCGCTTCGTATAAGTTCAAAGCCAACCACTTCTTTAACTTTGTTTGCAATATAAAGGGAAATCGTGGCAGCACCGCAGTAAAGATCAAATACAGTCTCGTCGCTTCTAAAATCAGCAAACTCAACCACTTTCTCATATAAAATTTCAGCGCCTTTTGTGTTGGTTTGGAAAAACGAATTGGCAGATATTTGAAAAGTACGATCGCCGATTTTCTCCTGAATGCATCCCGGGCCAAATAAGATCCGTTCTTCATCGCCGAAAGCGATTTGAGCTTTTTTACGATTGATATTTTGAATGACGGTCGTGGTGTCTTCAAATTTTTCAATGAGTTTTGCCGCCAATTTCTCGACCACATTATCATGCTTCGGGTTCTCAGCAGTAACAAGATTAATTAATCTCTCACCGGTATTTTTTCCCTCCCGAATGACCAGATGCCGCCAGAAACCGGTGTGATCTTTTGTGCTGTACGCCGGGATTTCAGTTTGCAAAACAAACTCGCGGACAAAATTTAATATTTCAACACTCTCAGGAGACTGCAAAAAACAGGTATCGAGATCCAGGATTTTATCAAACCGGCCGCGAATGTGTAAACCCAGCGCAAAATCCTTCGGTTTGGAAACCACCTCTGCATCGACTTCACTTTTAGTAACCCAGCGTTTTCGCCCAAACGAATACTCCATTTTATTGCGGTAGTAAAATTGCTCCGGGGAAGCCAGTGTCTCCAAAACCGGCGGATTTTCAAACCCGCCAAGGCGCTCCAAAATCTCGACGACCTGCTGATGCTTGTATTTAAGCTGTGCTTTATAATCGAGGTTCTGTGACCGGCACCCGCCACACTCGCCAAAATGCGGGCACCTCGCCTCGACTTCTTCGGGAGAACTTTGTAAAACCTCCAAAGCTCTGGCTTCGGCAAATCCCTTGCGCTTTCGATAGACTCTGGCTTTGACCCGCTGTCCCGGAATTGCGTTCTCAACAAAAACCACAAATCCGTTTGCCTTCGCAATACCGCGGCCTCCGAAAGCCAGAGTCTCGATGTCTAACTCTATTTCTTGTCCTTTTTTAATATTATCTTCCATAAACCCGCCTTGCCCCAATATAACGTTTTCGATAATAATCCAATTTGAATTCTGAAATCACAATTCCCCTTGAAGAGCTCGCGTGTGCAAACTTTCCATCGCCGACATAGATGCCGACGTGTGAAACACCGTAATTCTCAATGTTCTCAAAAAACACCAGATCGCCAAATCCCAATCTTTCGGATTCAATAGAACGGCCTAACTTAAACATCGACCTTGCCCGGTGCGGAAGTTTTAGATCAACCGCATCTCGATAAACCGCGCTGACAAATCCGGAGCAATCCATGCCGCTTATAGTTGTACCACCAAATCGATACGGCACTCCTAGATAAGATTTGATTGCTACGATTAACCCTCTTTCAAAAGAAGATGAATACTCCCCATTCTTGCGTAAAGTGTAGTTACGTTCCCGAGGCGCTTCGATCTCTGAGGCACCATGCTCTTTAAACTTTGGATTCGGTTTTAAGCCAAGACAGTTCATTGAGGCTGTAATTAAGAATGTGAATGAAATCAAGTTGAAAAATGGTCTCATGATATTAACTGAGGTAAGGTTAAAGAACCGTTTGGAATCACAAAGCATTTAAAATTATCAGAAAGCAGTTTCCCGGCGATCTTCCAGCCTTCATCCAAATCAGCTGCCGGCAGCATCGCCAATTTGACAACCAGATTTTCAGGCAAAGTTGAAACAAGTACAATTTTTACGGCCCGGGTTTTCATTTTTAAGGATAAGGCCGTGGTTGCATTTAAGGTGAAATTGTTAGCCAGCGCTCCTCTAAAAGAAGATTCGTCAGGATAGTTAAACCAATCCAGAAACGTGTCCGAGCCGACGCCCTGCTCGCATTCGGCTAAAACCAAAATGACGCCGCCCTCTTTTACAGCCTGAAAAGCATTTTGAATGGACTTGTGTGCCTGGATAAAATTAATATCTTTCGGAAACCCGCCGCAGCTCACTACCACAAGCTCGGCTTTTTCATGGATAGGAATTTTGTAATGTGCGTCTACGATCTCGCAAGCTTCTTTGTGGGCTCTGACCAAATCGCCGCATACGACCTTAGCAATTTCGCCTTGCTCGTTCAAAATAGTCTCAAATAAAAAATCAACCTTCACAAAGCGCATAGAGTCTTCAATGTCTTCCTGAACCGGGTTTCCTTCTAAAACTCCCGCCCGGCATCTTGGGTGCATCGTCCCGTTCTCGGAATCAATAGTCAAGGCGTGATTCTTAGTTATGGTTTCGTATCCTGCGCAACCCGGATTGATCATTTTCGGGCCGCCACCATAACCTGCGAAATAATGGTGTAAAGCAGCGCCGGCTACCATAACAAAGTCTGCTGCCAAAACTTGGCGGTTGATAAAAATTGGTGTCTCAAATTTGGTAGTTCCTAAGAAAGTAAGTTCATTGGAGTTCTTGCTGTCGTGTTCAACAATCTCAATTCTATCGAGTATCTTCGGACCGACTATCTTTTCAATTTCCTCAGTCGTATGAGAAGTGTGAGAACCGTTCGCTAACATAATTTTAATATCCGAATCAGTGACGCCAGAGCGATTTAATCTTTCAATTAGAACCGGCAAAAACACCTGCGCACCGCAATTTCTGGTTTTATCCGGGACAAGTATTAGCGTCTTATGATTTGCCCGAAAAATTTGAGCAAACGGTTTGGAATGAGTTGGGTTATTCAGGCTCCGAGAAATTAAATCCTCAGGAGATTGATTCGAGACAAAATCTTTAGGTTTAAGAACCTCCAAAAAATGCTTTGAAGCAAGGTCGAATTTCAACTTTTCATGGCCGAAGGCCAGAGTAATTTCAGCCAAACGAAACATCTCCATAGAAATATATTTTTTAAATTAAAAATTTAAATGCCAAAGTCAATTTTTGGGTTCCTCGTGCAAACCTAAAACAATGTTTCATTGCAGCACATAAAGCGCATTAAAATCTCATAAATTTTAGTCATTTCCAGAGCTTCTTTAAAACCTAAAAAACAAATAGATAGGAGCTTTTCTAAAATCTAATCTTGAATGGCACGGTATTAGCCAAGAAAAGGAGTCCACACAAACATCATTTGACTTCACACCAAACGGCAAGGGGCTGAATTTGAAAAAAATCGTATTAGTAGGCACTGACAAAGAAGAATCCCCCGTTTTAAAATACCTTCACAACTCATCGAAATTCAAAGTTAAAAAAGCCAGGACCCTAAAAAAAGCCGCGAAAATTATCGCAAGCTTAAATCCGGATTTTGTGCTTTGCGCCGGGAAAATCAACATAGATGAAGAAGGCAACTATGTTTTGGAGATAGACTAAGTCTCAAAACCGCTTGACCCTTTCCTGAATTTTCAATATCTTCCCGCATCAAAAACGGAAACAATTGATGCCGGAATTACTCCAGATACTCGCTCTCATTTCGATTGCTTTTTATCTTTCAACGCTCATTTTTTTAATGACGGGTTTCCTCCGTATTAAAAATACGCAAGCGGAATTCCAGCCAAAGGTCTCGGTGGTGGTTGCCGCCAGAAATGAGGAACGGAATTTAAGAAACTGTCTGAATTCTCTGCTGGCGCAGACTTATCCAAAAGAGCTGACTCAGTTAGTGGTGGTCGATGACCGCTCTACAGATGACACCCCCAATATTTTGAAGCAATTCAATTCTCAGCATAATGTTCTCGGGATAAGAATATCAGAAGCCCAAAACGGCATTAGCCCTAAGAAGCTTGCGCTGAGACAGGGCATTGCCAGCGCAAACGGCAAACTCATTTTTACGACCGACGCCGATTGCAGCCCGCCACCGGATTGGCTTTCGCAAACCGTTCAGCTTTTTAAAGATGATGTAGGCTTGGTTATCGGACCTGCTCCATTTATTGAAGAAAGCAATTCCTGGAGTCGTCTCCTTTGTCTCGACAATTTCGCCACAGCATTTGTTGCTGCAGGTGCAGCAGGTTGGAATATTGGAGTGACTTGCACTGGCAGAAATCTCGCCTACCGTAAATCTGTCTTCAAACAGGTCAATGGATTTCAGAAAATAGGTCACAGCCTATCGGGCGACGACGATCTTTTCCTACAAACCGTGAAAAAACAAACAGATTGGAAAATAAATTATTCGTTGAGCCCAAACACTTCAGTAACCAGTTCTGCAGCCAAAAGTCTTTCAGAATACATCCTACAACGACGGCGGCATGTGTCCGCAAGCAAGTATTATTCAAAGCCAATTCAGACATCTTATCTTCTTTTCAACTTCGCAAATTTAGTTCTATTTGGATTTTTTGCTCTCTCTTTATTCTTTCAAAAATACTTATTTTTAGCAGCTTTTATCTTCGGGACAAAATTTATAGTCGATTTTCTGAGCCTCTATCTGATCACAAAGAAATTTGACAGCCGACATCTCTTGTACTTGTTCCCTCTGTGGGAAATTTTCTTTTTGCTTAATCAAGCTGTTATTTCACCTTTAGGATTAGTTGGCAAAGTAAGGTGGAAAGAATGAGCGCACTCATTCAAACCCTGCCGCCGGAAAACCATCCGAATTACCGCCTCTGGTCGAATTATGCGGAATTCGCCAAAGACCGCGGACGATTAGTCTGTGATATTTTAGAATCGTTCCAGCCACTGAATGGGCTTAAAATACTGGACATTGGCTGTGGCGAGGGCGGGTCTTCTTTGGCTGTTGCCGAAAGAGGCGCACAAATCACGGCAATTGATTTTGACCCGAGACGAGTCTCGAAATTTAGGCAGAAAGTTTTTACGGCAGGTATTGACCTGTCAATTGAAGTGGGCAATGCTCAAAATCTAAACTTTCCAAATGAAGCTTTTGACTGCATTTTGCTGCAAGATGTTCTGGAACATCTGCCCTATCCGGAGAAAGCTGTTCAAGAGATAAACAGGGTTTTAAAAAGAAACGGTTTGGTTTACATATCAACGCCCAACCGCTGGTCACCGCTTAATTTCATTTCCGACCCCCATTGGAATCTGCCGATTGTCTCCGTTTTGCCGAGAAAGGGTGCGACTTATTTTATAACCAAAATCATTCAACGCGAAAAGTTTCCGAGAGAAGACTTTGCAGCCTTGCTTTCGATCTTTAAAATCCGCCGTTTATTTAAAGATGCAAATTTTACATTAACCTTTGTGAATAAAAGAGTGGCAGGTGAACTCTTTACTAATCCGCAAGCTGTGGTGAACAGCGAACTGCATTTAAAAGTTGTCAAATTGCTGAAAAAACTAAAATTGCAAAAATTGATTTTGTCCACAGTAAATGATAAATTTGGCTTTTTTAATGCTCTCTTTAATCCGACGTGGTATTTGGTTGCCAGAAAAATAGACAGGATTGACACGATTTGCAGGATAAAGTTTAAAAATCCAAACAAATATTCACCGTGTTTTATCTTGTCAAACCTGTCAAAATCATGAAAGAGATCCCATTAAAATTTTTAATTAACACAATTACCTTGAAACGGCTTTGGAACGCAGGGTTAGCGATCACGTCCTATTTTCTTTCGAGTGTTTTAAAAAGGAATTTCGTTTGGGGACGGCCGTTTATTCTCACTGTCGAGCCGACAAATATTTGCAACCTGAAGTGCCCGTTGTGCGTCACCGGAAATGGTAAAATGTCCCGCAAAGCCGGTTTGCTGGATTTTGAGACATTTAAGAAAATCATTGATGAGTCCGGATGTTATCTTTTCTATTTATTGCTCTACCAGCAGGGAGAACCTTATATAAACAAGGATTTCTTAAGGTTCGTTGAGTACGCCAAAAATAAGCGGATCTTCGTGACGACCAGCACAAACGCGCACTACCTTGATCCGGAAACCGCTCAGCGCACGGTTACCTCCGGGCTTGATTCAATCATTGTCTCGATTGACGGCTCCGACCAGGAAAGTTACGAAACCTACCGGGTGGACGGAAACTTAGAAAAAGTTAAAAAGGGCGTTCAAAATCTCGTGCGGGAAAAAATTAAGCAGAACAGCAAAACGCCGCTTATCTACATCCAATTCATTGTCATGCGCCACAACGAGCACCAAATCGGCGAGATGGAAAAGTTAACAAAAGACTTAGGCGCCGACAAATTGCTCATAAAAACCGTCCAGGTTGAGACTCTAAAAGAAGCCAAAGAATGGCTGCCCGGTGAAAAAGATCTCAGAAGATACCAACTTGAAGGAGATTTACTGAAACCAAAACGAGTTGGAGCAGGGCCGTGTCCGCGTCCCTGGACGAGTAGTCTCGTCAACTGGGACGGCTCGGTGGTGCCCTGCTGCTTTGATAAAAACGCGCATCACAAGTTCGGTTCAGTTCAAGTGGAAAACGAATTTGATAAAATCTGGCGTTCAAAAAAATATGGGAATTTCAGAACAAAAATGCTCACAGATCGGAGCTCCCTCGATATCTGCTCCAACTGCTCGCAAGGACTCAGGCTTTATCTTTAAATCACGGCTGATCTTTTGGGCAAAAATTGCAGTCGCAATCTTGACGCTTGCATTTTTAATAAACAGCGTCAAACCAGGAACCTTAATCAATGTCTTCGACACGGCAAAGTGGAGTTACCTTGGAGTGGCCTTTATAATAATCGTCCCCAACATTTTGGTTCAAGTTTGGAAGTGGCTTTACATTTTGAAATTGGCAAATTCGTCTGTTTCCTTCACCACTGCATTCAAATCTTTGCTTGTCGGCTACCCCCTTGGATTTGTGACGCCGGGAAGGTTAGGTGAAATCGGCCGGGCTTTATACGTGAAAGAAATCAGTCAAAACAAAACATTTAGATTATTTATTTTGGATAAGTTGACCAACCTCGTAGTGACTCTTTTATTCGGTGCGGTTGGAATTCTAATTTTGTTTCAGACGCAGTTAACGCCAGTCTTCAAAGTAATGATTTGGGTAATTCCCTGCCTGATAACCGGACTGCTTTTGTATTCAATTTGTTTTACCTCCCCGGTGATTTTGATTGGCCGATTGACGAAAATGCATCATTACTGCAGAAAGAACCACCTCATTTTGTTAGCATTTTCGATTTTATTTTATTTTATTTTCCTAGTCCAATATCTATTACTCGCGCTTAATTTTGGTACGATCAGTATATTTACGGCTTCCGAGGCTGCAGCTTCGGTCTTCCTCGCAAAAACAATCCTGCCAATTTCTTTCAGTGATCTTGGAATCAGGGAGGGAGCCGCTGTCTACTTCTTTGGAAAAATCGGTGTCAGCGCAGCAGCCGCGTTGAATGCTTCGCTGCTTCTTTTTTTATTTAATGTCGCCATTCCAGCGATTGCCGGACTGCCGATTCTGCTAAAAACGAAACGCAGTTTATGAGCCTGCTTCCGAAAATCATCCGGAGCATGCCGGATGAAAATATCTATCTCACTTTTGACGACGGTCCTGATGAAAATATCACGCCGCGACTTTTAGAACTACTAAGCAAACATAAAATCAAAGCGACGTTTTTTATGGTTGGCCAAAAAGCTGAACGATATCCTGAGATTGTTTTGCAAATTCACAAAAATGGTCATGCAATTGGAAATCACTCTTATACGCATCCACATTTGATTTTCAAATCGAAAGAGAGCATCGAAGAAGAAATTAAACGGACCGACGAAGCAGTTTTTGAAATTACCGGAAAGCGTCCAACACTCTTCAGACCGCCGCACGGACAATTTGGGTTCGCTGTGCTTAGCATTTTAAAATCCACAAACCATAGAATGGTTCTTTGGAGCGCTTCTTCGCAAGATTACAAAGTGAAGACATCGACAGAGAAAATTCAAGCGCGAATGAAAAAATATGTTCGACCGGGAAAAATTGTTTTAATGCACGATGGACATTTGCAGAGTCACCACATGTTGGAAGCTTTAAAAAACAGTTTAGACAGATTCAAAGAAAAAAATTTGAAATTTTCAGCTCTCTTGAATTAAAAAAGACACGCAGGCAGCCAGACACAAAAAAAGAAATTATGCTTTTCTATTCCATACTGCTCATTTTCTTAACCTTCCTCTACGCGGTTGCCTTACTTAAATTACAAGGAGGATTTAAGAATTTAAAAGCTGGTCAAAATAAAACACAACCCAACGTTTCTGTTGTGATTGCAGCAAGAAATGAAGCAGACACCATTGGTCGCTGCCTGCATGCGGTACTAAATCAAACCTATCCGAAAGACAAGGTGGAGATTATTGTTATCGATGATCGATCCGAAGATGGAACCTTCGAGGTCATACAAAAATTAGCAGGGACGAACTGTCAAATCAAGTTGCTTCAAATTAAAGACCGGTCGGCTCATTTAGCTCCCAAAAAACGCGCAATCGATTTAGGGATTCAAAATGCTTCGGGAGAAATAATCGTAACAACAGATGCTGATTGCCAACCGGGTCCCGATTGGATTTCGAAGCTTATCAAACATTTTGAACCCAATGTCGGCATGGTAGCAGGATTCAACCCATACAAGACCGAGAACCGTTCGCTGTTTTACCAGATGCTGTCCCTGGATTATTTTGCCATGGCGAGTGTGTCGGCAGCCAGCGCCGGCCTGAATTATCCTCTTAGCTGTACTGGTGGCAATCTTGCTTATCGGAAAAGGGTTTATCTAGAAACCGGTGGATTTACAAAGTTTAGCAACTGGGTTTCCGGAGATGATGATTTTTTCCTTGAACAAATCAGAGAAAACAGTAACTGGGAAATCTGTTATGCCACAAATCCAAAAACGTCCGTGCCGACAGCCCCTCCGGAAACTTTTAAGGATTTCGTTCAGCAACGCATTCGTTACGCATCAAAATGCGGGCACTATTCACCAAAAGTGACGCTCGGCTTGGTCGGGATTTATTTGATGAACCTGCTAATTTTAATAGGGCCGATTCTCTCCATTGTTAAACCACAAATATTGCTTGTTTGGTTAACCGGGTGGGCTTTTAAAACATTATCGGAGTTTATTTTTTTGAAACGTGGAGAAAAAGAATTTCAAATGCACTTTAAATCAAATTTGTTCCTATTTACTGTTGTCTTACATCCGTTTTATATTGTGCTTGCAGGTTTGTTGGGGCAGTTTTCAACTTTCCATTGGAAGGGTGACCAGTACTCGGGCAAAATGCCCAAGTCGGGGTTAATTGAAGAAACCATTTAAAAAACAAACTAAGATTTCATAATTGTGCAGATCATTCTCTTACTAATTTTTTTAAGTGTTCTCACATACGCACTCCAAAGTGTCCTCATTTATATCGGCACTCGCCGATTAAATTATCCTAAAACAAACCACTTTCCCAAAATTTCAATTCTAGTCGCTTTGCGGGATGAAGAGCAAACTCTCGAAGCTTGCGTTGAAAGTCTTCTCCAATTAGACTACCCCAAAAAGTCATTGCGGATCCTTCTCATTAATGATCGCTCAAGCGACCGAACATCAGAGTTGGTTGAAAAAATAAAAAGCAAATCAGATGTTATTGAGACACTTCATATAAAAACAGGCATTCCCGGGCTTTCCGGTAAAGCAAACGCAATCGCACAAGGCATGGAGAATTGCTCAGGCGAACTTATTCTGGTCACAGACGGCGATTGCCGTGTTCCAGCGAACTGGGCGAAAACACACGCTGCTTATTATCAAAAAGATGTCGGATTGGTCGGCGGGTTTACTTTATTAGATAAGAAAAATGACCCATCCTATCTATTTGGAAAAATCCAATCGTTGGACTGGGCTTACTTGCTTTCGGTCGGCAGCGGTTTTATGGGTTTTGGCATTCCACTAAGTGTGCTTGGTAACAACTTCTCTTTTCGACGTCAGGCTTATGAAGAAGTCGGCGGCTATCGCAATATGGGCTTCACGATTATCGAAGATTTTGCTCTGATGAAAACCTTGGTTAAAAAAACTTTATGGAAAGTCCTTTACCCTATCGATTCGAAAATGCTTGTTTATAGTCAGCCCATGCCAGACTTTAAAGCTTTCTACAACCAACGGAAACGATGGTCAGCGGGTGGCAAAGAAGTCGGGCTTTACGGCAAATCCTTAATGTTTATTTCAGTCATGGTTCACATGTTGATTCCGATTTCATTTTTTGTTTGTGATCTGCGGTTTTCTTTCTTAGCACTAATAATCGTTTTGTTAGCAGATTTCGGCTTACTTTGTAGAACTACCGGGTTGGTGCAGCGGCGGGATTTGTTAAAATATTTCCTGCTCTGGGAGGGATTTTATTTTTTGTATACAATCATGTTTACGCCGGTGCTTTTGTTCCCGACGACTGTTAAGTGGAAAAATATTTCGTATTCATGGAAATTTAATTGGAAACTAAAAAAAATGTCTGGGTAGCAGAACTCGCCAGAGTTCTGGTCTACCAAACCCGAAGTGTGGTCACTTCGGCTACAAATAAGTTTTAGAAAATGAATCACTATTTGCTGGATTTTAATTTCCCTTTTTTTGAGTTTACTGTTTTGTTTCTGCTTTACGCCGAAACTCACTACTCCTTCAAAGGCATTTACAGCCGCCTGAAAAAGATGGAGCCGGAAATTATTGCCGACGTACCACATCGAATTAAACAGGGACACCCAATTCCAGTCTTATTGCTGATTAAAGACGCTCACCAATACCCGATTGAACTGAATAGTGTTCACATTAATTTATTTTCAAAAGAGAAAAAAGAATTCTTCCCATTTGAATTCAACGCTTTAAAAATAAATGAGAAGTTCTGGCATGAAATAGTAGAAATTCAACCAAACGAAAATCTCACCGACCACTGCCGGGTCGACGTAACGATCAAGTTCTCAATAAACGGGAAAACACGCGAAGTAAAAAACGACAATTATACTTGTTCAAGCCACGATTCGTTTGGGATTTATATCTCCGAATCAGACCTGCCAAAAACCAAAGGCTGGCACTTTGGAGAATTTCACTGTCACACGAATTACACCAGTGATCAAGTTGAATTTGGCGCACCTTTAAATGCCTCACTGCAGTTAGCCCAGGCGATGGGATTAACCTTTTTCTGCGCCACAGACCACTCTTATGACCTGGATGACGATCCAGACAATTATCTTAAAAACGACCCCTCTCACAAAAAATGGCACAGTTTTCAGGAAGAAGCTCGAAGGCTAAATCTGTCCAATCCCTCTTTCATTATTATTCCCGGAGAAGAGGTTTCAGCCGGCAATAGCAAAAATCGTAATGTTCATTTTCTCATTTTGAATCACCCAGAGCTTTTACCGGGAGATGGCGACAGTGCCGAAAAGTGGTTTAGAACCAAACCAAACCTCTTTATAAAAGAAATCCTGCAAAAAATCAATTCTGATTCTGTAGCATTTGCCGCTCACCCCGGAGTTAAGCCACCATTCCTGGAATGGCTTTTGGTACGGCGGGGGAAATGGAGTCTGCAAGATTGCAGTTATTCCGGTTTGCACGGTTTGCAAATCTGGAATGGCACAGACGACGGCTTAACCGAGGGCAAATCCCTATGGATTGAATTGCTCCTGAAAGGCAAGCGAGTCTTTATTTCCGGCGGCAACGACGCCCACGGCAACTTCAACCGCTTTCGTCAAGTCGGTTTCCCCTTTCTTACCCTGCGGGAAAACCATGAACATTTATTTGGAAAGGTCCGGACGGGAGTTTTTTTAGAGGATACATGTTCGCTGCCGACTCTTTTAAAGGCTTTTAAAAATGGCAGAATGTTAGTTACCGACGGGCCGTTCGTAGAGTTGCTCGTTAAGAATGCTCGCAGTGAATCAGCGAGATCAGGAGATTGTATCTCGGGAAAGAATTTCAAAATAGATTTGACATGTTTGTCGTCGCCCGAGTTCGGAAAACTCTCGGAGTTACGAATTTATAAAGGTGATCTAATAAACAGAAAAGAAAGCTTGTTCAAACGCGTCACAAATTTCAGTGAATTATTTGAATATCATGAAGAATTAAAACCAGTAGGGAATACGGCTCCTTCATATATAAGGGCAGAGTTGTATTCTAAAAATGAAGTTGGAATTTTGAAATGTTTTACAAATCCAATTTGGCTGAATACGTTCAATGACTTTTGCGACAGGGATTGCAAACCCCCGTCAGCATGAAAAGATTACAAAAGGGAGGGCTGCACATCTAAAACAACTTGATCTTCCTCACTATTTTCTTTAAGCTGCGGCCAAATTTTTTGGAGACAATCTGTACATGGCGTTCAGACCCTTCACCATGACTTGTCGTTTCGACCCCTGCAATATCCTGCAAAGCTGCGTGGACAATGTAACGTTCGTAGCTGCCCATTGGAGGCAAATCGCTGACTTCTGTTCCGGTATCAAACAACTCTTGAGCTTTATCTTTGGCAAATTTTTTGATGTTTCCGACCGGGTAAATAGTCAGTGTGAACTTATCCTCCTTTCGATAGGTTCTGGTTTCAAAGTCCGGATTGTGATCAAAATGCCGATGAACCATTTTTCTTTCAAACGAATTTAAGCCTTCGAGTGACTCAGCCTTAATTGACTCCTGTAACTTTTCTTCCACCCCTGAGATCAATTTGCGTATGTTTTGATCATCAGCTCCTCGGTCGGGGTATCTCCGGTCACTAAATCGTGGTTTTCTTCTTTCTTCATTCATGTCTCTTTCCGATAAATTATATTTGTTTTATTAAATTAGCTGGAATTTGATTAAAATCTCCATTGCTCATAAACAATACGACATCGTTCGCTCTTAAGTTTTCTTTTAAAAATGACATCATGCCCTCATCAGCAGGTAGAACCCTGCTTGGTGTATTTTGATTTTCGAGAAGTTGACAAATCTTTTCTACAGAAAGCCGTTCTCCTTCCGGCACTTTTTCCGGAACATACAAAGGAGTTAGAATGACCTTGTCGGCAACGGCTAAAGCCTCCACAAATCTACTTTGAAAAATATTACGTTTACTCGTAGCCGTACGCGGCTCGAAAACAGCCCACAATCTCCGCCTTGGGAAACGGCTTCGCAGCGCTTCAAGGGTTGTCTTAATTTCCGTCGGGTGGTGAGCAAAATCGTCGAAAACTTTGATCCCCCTTGCCTCACCGTGATATTGCAACCTGCGTCGCACATTTTTAAAGGATGCGAGCCCGTCTCGAATCTCTTCTGCTTGCAAGCCCAAAATATGACATACTGCAGTTACTCCCAGACAGTTTCTGACCATATGTAAACCGAACAGTGGCGTTGTAAAATTTCCAAACTTTTCTTTTTTAAAAAGAACATCAAAGCTCGTACCATTTTCCTCCGGCGAAATATTAACAGCTCGCCAGTCGGCATCTTCACTGAGTCCAAAAGTGATCAAGTTGGAAAATGTTTTAGAACTCAGTTTCTTCACAACGGGGTCATCCCAGCATGAAAGCAGATAGCCGTTTCGGGGGATTAGATTTATCAATCTGCTGAATGCAACTTCGACGTCTTCAAGATCCCTGAATATATCTGCATGATCGAACTCAACATTGTTCAGGATCACCAAGTCAGGCCGATAGTGTAAAAACTTAGAACCTTTATCAAAAAAAGCCGAGTCGTACTCGTCTCCTTCCGAAACAAATACTTCACCCTGGCCCAACTTTGAACCTTTGCCAAAGTTTTCGGGAATGCCGCCGATAAAAAAGCTCGGATCTTTTCCGGCACTTTCCAGCATCCAGGCCAACAAAGAACTTGTCGTGGTTTTACCGTGTGTTCCGGAAACAACACAGGAGTAATGCCCGCAAATAAAGAATTCACTAAGCGCCATTGGCAGTGAAATATAAGGCAATTTATTTTCAAGAACAGCTTCAACTTCCGGGTTGCCACGCGACATGGAATTTCCGATGACCACTAAATCGGGCGGAGGACTTAAATGGCTTTCATCATAGCCGTCGAAAACAGGGATGTCCATTTTTTCCAGGAACGTGCTCATCGGGGGGTAAACATTTTGATCCGAACCCCTGACTTCGTACCCCTGTTCCTTTAGCATTCCGGCGAGTGCAGTCATCCCGGTGCCGCAAATGGCTACAAGGTAAATAGATTTAATGGATTGTGGACTAAGATTCATTTATTGGGTTTAGTAAACGCCGCTCTCGTAAAAGTCAAATGAACTTTTTCATTTTGGGAACCACGATTACTTTCATCAAAACTAGAAGCCTGGTCATCAGTTGTCATTTTGCCAATGACAATCTCGAATCGATTTACCGCTGTCCATTTCTTGTTCTGTGTCGGAGAAAGCTGGTATTCAGATTGCGGCTGGTTATCAATTGTCAATCGAAGCCAGACTTTTTCTTTTACTCTTATTTCTAATTCAAGAGGTGAGCCAGCATGACCATTCTGCATTGAACCCGCTTCTTGAAGAACGATCTCCGCCAGCGCATTCTCTCTTTTTATAAAATTTTGCAAAGGTTCGGCCGGCTGCGCATGTATTTGAGATTTATATTGAAAATAAACAAGAATCAGGCTTATAAGCAGAACAAGTGATCCGACTCCCAAAGCCCATTCAATTGCTTTCTGTTTAGAGGAGGAAGGTCTGGTTTCAATTTCGACTTCTTTTTCATGTTCTTCTTTGTGTTTCTTTTTTTCCTCTTGATTTTGCGCATAACGATCTACTAAGTCGTCGCCATCAAGCCCCAATGCCAAAGCATAATTTTTTATAAAAGACTTTACATACGTTTCAGGCAGAAATGTGTAATCATTTTTCTCAAGTAATTTCAAATGCTCGAGACTAATTTTAGTTTTCTCATTTACTTCTTCTAAAGTCTTGCCTTGATCTTTCCGGTTCTTTTTAAGTATCCCTCCAATATTTTCCATCTTGTTATCCTGATTTTCTATCATCTGGTCAAGAGCTGCTTAGATAATCAGCCGTTGACTTAGTTAATCAAACTGTTAGTCTCTGATAAACTTTCCGAGCGCCTGATACAACTTTGTAACCGGCAAACCCATCACGTTGTAAAAACACCCGTCAATTTTCTCTACAAAAAGTGCCCCTTGATCCTGAATTCCATAGCCGCCGGCTTTGTCAAGAGGGCTTCCGGATTGAATATATCGAACAATTTCTTCATCTGCAAGCTTCCGAAAGCTAACCAGGGTTTTTTCAAATTCACTCACCATTTCCCCAGAAGGTTTCTCAACTATTGTGAAGCCGGTATAAACCGTGTGAGTTCTGTCACTTAACTGTCTTAGGATTTCTTTGGCTTGTTTGGCATCTTTGGGTTTGCCCAATATTATATTGTTCAGAACAACGATCGTATCCGCCCCGATAATCAAACCGCTTTTTATTTTTTCAGCAACTTTTAAAGCTTTCTTTTGTGCAAGCTCAAGAACATGCACTTCCGGAATTGTATAAACTTCGCTCTGTTCGTCTACCTGACTATCGACCACCTCGAAATCGAAGCCAATCATTTTGAGTAAATTTTCGCGTCGAGGTGAGGCCGAAGCTAAAATCAACTTCTTACCATCCAAATTTAAAAAGGAACTATTGTTCAAATTCCCTTACTTTCTACCATTAAAGTTACCGGTCCGTCGTTGTAAATTTTAACTTTCATCCTTGCGCCAAAAACGCCTTCCTCAACTTTTAAATCCATCTTCTTTAATTTATCGATAAATTTTCGATATAAAGGCTCGGAGATTTCCGGAGGTGCTGCGTGTATAAAGCTCGGTCTTCTGCCTTTCCGGGTATCGCCGTAAAGCGTAAATTGTGAAATCACCAGTATCTCGCCTTTTTCCTCAAGACAGGACAGATTAAACTTGCCTTCCCTATCTGAAAAAATTCGCAAATTCGCACATTTCCCGGCCAAAAATAGTGCGTCTTCTTCCGTGTCATTACCTGTTATTCCAAGAAGTATCACTAACCCTTTTTCAATCTGTCCCCTGACCTTACCTTCGATACTTACAGAACCTTCTGTTACTCTCTGAACTAACGCTCTCAAAGCATACTCAACCTAAAATCATGAAGTTTAATTTGGAAGACCGAGATAAATTGCAAGTAAACCGATGGGCATATCTGCTTTCAATGTTGCGGAAATTCGTCTCAGAGATTCCGGGGAGGGGTGTTTCCACATAAATCCCAGCGCGGCCACAATCACTAAATCGACTCCAATCAGTACAACCCAGAAATATATTTCTTCGTAAATACCAAAAATATAAGGAAAAAATGTGAATAGGATTAAGCTAAGAAAAACGACGGTCGTAACTTTTAACGCGGTTTTCGTTCCAAACCTAAGTGGAAGCGTCTGTGCCGAGACCGTTTTATCAGCACTTTGGTCCTCTATATCTTTAATAATTTCCCGGCCCAAATGAAATAGAAAAGCAAAGCCGGCCGGAACTAACGCTCCGTGCCAACGGCCGACCGCTATCCCTCCGTAAACAAAAGCTGAGGCTGAAAACAGGCTTACTGCAATATTTCCAAGAAAAACAGTTTGTTTTAATTTTGCACTATAAAAAAAAAGCCCAATGGATGTAATTACCGTCACAAAAACTGCACTCGGAAAAATAAATATACTAAGAAAAACACCTAAAGCAAACAAAATAATTGCGAAACCTGACACGCTACTCAGCCTTACGGCGTTGGAAGGTAGCGGGCGAAGCGGCTTATTCACACGATCGATTTCCACATCAAAATAATCATTGATTACGTTCCCGCCTGCCATAATCAGGCTCCCCGAAACACAGGCGAGTACGACTTTCCCCAAAGGATAAATTGCCCCACTCAAGGAAGCACCGACCCAAATAGTCAAAGCGCCAATGAAAATATTAATGGGTCTAATGAGGAGAAAGTAGCTTTTTAGATTAAAATTCATTTATTAAACGTATGTGAACTTTTCCATTTGAGAGCCGGTCACCCTCCCCAAGGCCGTAGTCAATGCCGAAGAGTCCGAGGCGTGTCTCCAGTCTCAGGCCAATTCCGTAGCCTACTTTCCAATCCTGAATCGCGATCACCTCATTATTTTCCAGGGTCTCCCGGAAGAAATAACCGACATCAACGAAAGTAAAAAAACGTGAGTGTCTTCCTAAAAGATAGCGATATTCGAAGTTTGTCCAGGCGATGCGGGAGCCCCTGAATTGTTCTTCGCGGTACCCGCGCAGAGTCCGGGTGCCGCCAAACCGATAGTGCTCTGTTATCGGAATGACCGGTTCATCGCTGGTTACCTGGCGGCCATGAATTGCTAACGCGAGCACCTGCCACCTAAACAAAGAAAAATAAGTCTCAAAGTCAATCAATAGCCGTTTTTGGTGTGACGAGTTATCAAGATTTGAGCTTTCTTCCACGATTTTTCTTCCCCATTCAAAAGCAGATGTATAGTACAAACCTTTTCCTGGATTCAGCAAATTATCAAGAGTGTTATAAGAAACGCCGACAGCTAAATTTAATGAACTACTTTTGGGAATGCCAAACCGTAAACTTCCCAACGAATCCGGTGAAATATTCCGCTTTGAAAATTGTGAGAAAAACGACAGGTTTTCACTGAATAGAAAACGAAAATCGAGACCGAGGTTTCGCTGAACGTAGCTGGTGTCTTGAATGAGCTGTTCAAAACTAAATCCTGCATTCAGGGGAAACCCACCGACCCAAGGTTCTAAATAACGAAAGCGCAGATCCTGAGTTTTTTCTGTCTTGCGCTGCCAATGTGCTTCGATTTGCCTGCCGGTGCCAAAAAGATTTCCAAAGGAAATATCTAGCAGCCCGGTCACAAAGCCATCGTTCATTTGAGTTCCGGGATTGTATCCAACAACGCCGTCAAACCTGTTATATCTCCCCTCAGCAAGTTCAATTATTAGTTTCCCGGAATTGTTCTTAAGTAATTCAAGCCGCGGCGGATTTACCCATTTAAAATATCCCAGCTTTTGCAACTTTGGCTGGATTCTGTCAACGTTTCGCTGGTTGTAAATATCGCCAATTTCCAGAGGCAGCTCTCGAAGAATAACGGACTCATTGGTCTGTTCGTTGCCGACAATTTCGATCTCTGCGATGGTTATTTCTGGTCCTGGCTTCACTATTAGTTTTATATCAATTCGGGACTCGTTGGCTTCACCCGAACCACTGAACCTTAGATCCGCCACATTTACTTTACAGTAAGGATATCCTTTCTCTTCATAATATTTGAGAATAGATTCAATATCTTCTTGCAGGATTTTTTTATTTAACTCTGTTCCGGGCTGGGTTCTTAAGTCTTCTACCAGTTTCTGACCTTCATCAATTCCGCCAATTGAAATTAGATCTATTTTGATCTTCTTCCCCTGATTTACGTAAACCGAAACATTCGTCCGTGTCGAGTCCGGATTGAACTGAAACACGACAGAATCAAATTTGGCAAAGTAGAAGCCATTTTCTGTAAATTTTTCTAAAACTTCCCGGCTGCGGGTTTTTATAATGTCTTTAGAAACGAAATCGCCTTTACGGAGTTTAAACCAGTTTTGGATTTTGCTGCTACTGATTTTTATATTACCAATTATCCGGAGTTGATCGAGTTTCGGGTTTGGGGAGTGGTCATCTTCATATGAGAAAACTGGCTTAACGCTGAGCAGGAGCGAGAGCAAAAGGAAAGTGCAGGTCAAAAATGTTCGCAGAACTTTTCGATCCCAAACGTCAATTAGGCCATCTGTCGGTATTGACCTATGCATCCCCGATACCCTCGTTCCAACGCTCCTGCTTTGGAACGTATTGCTTGTGTCCCGGATAAGCGAAGCAGAGCTTCGAATCCAATTGCGTGCCCAAACTTGAGTTTGGGCACGCGGTGAGTAATAAACGATTCTATCCCGAAGCTTCGGGATGGCATTGCTACTATATTTATCCACTAAAAATACTCCTAAAAAAAGGCCCGCATTTCCACTCTGGCAAAATGCTGAGTTTTCGGTCGATCCGGCTCGTTGCGGCCAAAATAGCTCATCGATGCCTGCACATTACGGGATACGCGGTAATCAAAACTAAAATTCCATCTCAAAGTCGTTCCAGCTCTTCGGCCACCGGTAAGCTCAAAAGGGATGAGCCGATTGTTTGGCGAAACGTCAACTTTAACCCATTCAATCTCTCCTCTGAGTCGGCCTTTGTTGCTGAGCGAGTAATTGGATCTCGGTTTAAAAGAAATCAAATTGGCCCTGGTCTGCGGGTTGAGTACAATATCCCGGTTCCGGCTGACCTGACTTCGCAATCCAAGCTCCAAACGCCTTTGCGGACGGTAAACGAAATTCAATTCCAATTTATCCGAACGCACTTTTCGGTCCTGCCGGGACATCGACTGAAAAATTCGGTCCTCAAGTGCATTAATGAATTCGACTTGCGCGCTTGTTTTATTTGAGAACCGGTAGAGTACTCTAAATCTTCTTTCAAGCACTTGCCGCTGCTGGCCGCCATCGACAAACTGGTTGTTTAATTCGAAGCGATTTCTGTAACGATAACGAATTGAAAACTTTCTGCTCTTTTCCCAAAGAAAGACGTCTTGCCGAAACTCCCTACTGCCAAAAATCGTACTGTCCTGTAGAAAATGATCTAGTTGTAGGAAATAGATTTTTGCAACATCTTTTTCTTTGGTCCTTTCATCAATTCTCACAAACGTTTCGCTTGAAATCGGCGACAAAGCTTTTTGTAGAAATCCTTTGTTTCGCGACTTAAAAAACCTCTTTGGTGCAAATCGTAAATCAGCTCTAACTCTTAATCCAATCACAGGTCTAAAATTTTTGGTTGTAAAAAGCCGACGAACAAAGTCGCCAAACGGGTCCGGTTCAAACTCATTCAATTCTTCATTAAACCTGAAATTGCCGCCGCCCTCCTTGACTCTTAAAAAGACTTCCTCCTGCAGTGCGACTTGTGTGTTTGAAGCCTGGTAATAAAAATTGCTCCTGATGCCGCCATTACGAGGTGAAAACCCGACTCGAATATCAGCGAGATCAGTGCGAGTATCTTGAATGCTGTCGTCTGAAAACTCCCGCTCACGATGAGTATAGGAAGCCGTCACATTGAAAGCACGCCAGTTCCTCAATGAGAGAGCATAGGTCTGCGTTTTTGCGATCGACTTTGGTGAAAATGTTTGACCCAGCCGATCTTTGTCATCGCGAACATTATATTTTGCCGACGTGGTTAAAGATTTGAAGGGTGAAATAACCAGGCCAGCCGTGTAAGAATCAAACCGAAAACCCGAGTCAACCGAATCTGTTTGCGAATCTTTTCTAATCTCACCTTCATATTCAAAACTCGGTTTAACCCTTTTCCAGTCGTATTCGGCGCGTCCCCTCTGTCTAAACCAGGTACTTTCCTGTTTGATATTTCGATCATTTCGATCAATAAATTCCATAAAGTAATTTGCCTTGGGCAGGTTCTTTTTATCCAGAATCGTCTGAAATTCCCAGCGATTCGACTTAAAAAAAGAAGATTTCGACAACCGTCCGACGCCGCCCTGAAAGGTTACCCCGGTTAAAGGCAAGTAACTGCCGCGAAACTCCGCGATGTTTTCTTGCGCACTTGAAACGGAATTTGAAATATTCCAGCGTCGATTAAATTCTGCAATGGTGGTTCGGTCAATATCTCGAAAATTCTCAGCTTTTTTTCGCAACTTCCCGGAAAAACTCAATCTTCCTAAATTCTTTCCACCTAAAATAATGTTTTCCGGCTGAAAATTTAGATTAACAGAATAGGCTGACCCTTGATTCGTAGCGTTATCTCTTGCGGAATAAATATTGCCATCAAAGTCACTCACGGCCAGCTCACTCTTAATATTAAAAAAAGGTGTTGGAGAAAGTTCTAAATTCAAGCCCGCGATGTCGTGCCGTTGCGCTTTTGGCAGAATAATAAATGGCTTATAGCTCCCTCTACTTTCGCCTGCAAATTCGAACCGTCCCAGGCCAATATTTCGATAGTCGCCCTGGTTCTCTCCAAAAAACGAAAAAGATACAATATGATCGCCCAATCCAGGTCCGACATAAATAAAGATCCCGGTCGAATCCATAATGTAAGCCCCGCTGTCTTGCCCAACAGACCTCCAACCGGGAACGACCGCTAAGCTGTCACCGGCGGCTTCGAGAATGGCCAATCTTTCCTCGTCCAATTCAAGATTCAGTGGACTGTCTTTATCATCGCTTTCACGAATATATGTTGCTCCGAATTTTACTTTGTCACCGAATAGCTTATATTGCCCACGCGCTGCAAAGAAGTCCCGTTGAAAACTCTCGGCCGAAAACTGAAAATCGACAGTAATGCGTGAGTCAGAAGTAATCAGGCGGTGTCGGGTGAACGTGATCTGGCCATTTCCATAATCGATGACATAATCATAGTTTTCGCCGCGGGCCATCCGTCCTCCATCAACCCAAACTCTTTCCGTGCCGGCAAGAACAATGATATTGATTTGACCATCCGTTCCCTGCAACTGATACGGCCCCTGGTTGCCCTCCTGACCTAAAAATTCATGGGTCGTAAATTGTCCTCTTGAAACCGCGGCTGAAAGAGTCACTGAATAGTTTTGAAAATCGGCCTGGCCCATAATACCTTCCAACTTTCGGCTATATCTGGTGAATTCGCTGCCTTGAAGGTCCAGATTGTAATCGCCGAGAGTCGCCTGCAGGTTGGGTCCTTTGATTTTTACAAATACTTTATCGATTTCCTGAAGCGTCTGTGTATTTCCTTCCGGTTGAATCGGTGTGTTTTGATCGGTCAGCGAAGCAACAACCTCCACATTATCAGTCAACTGTCCCGAAATCTGCATTCGCAGTCCGGAATCAACTTGCAGGTTCTGATTGGAACCGACAGAAATCCCACGGATGATGCTGCCGCTTTTTCTTAATTGTGATCCTATAATGTCGCGCGAAACTTGCTTCGGTTGCGGTTGACTATTTTCTGTCGAATTGGCGGAATCATGGGATTTTTCATTCTCGGGTTTTGCTAAAATGATTTCACGATGGGAGTATTCGGTTTTTAGAGAGAAGGGGAATATTTTATATTGAATCTTAATCAGACTTTTGTCTGAAGGCGGCTTTTTAAAATTTAGCGTCCCGGTTAAGTAGTCCAAAGAGTAGTCGTGTTCATTCTTAAGCAGAACCGAATCGATCCAAACCTTTTCTGAATAAGGAATAAGAAGGCTGTCGTGAAGCGGGAAGGAAAGTATTAAGCTATCGGCAATTAAAGTAATTTCCTTTTCAAATAGAGAAAAGCCTTGCCGGAGATCGCCATTCGATTGGGGAAACAGGAAAACCGGAAACAAAACGAAGCTTACTGCGGATAAATACTTTGCCTTAAAAAACTTTGAAAAACCTGGTCGCTCAGTCACAATTAAAACTTACAAGTTATGATAATTTTGCTTCGATCTTTCGCCGTATTCAGTTAGTTCAAGAAAAGGTGTCATTTCGCCTCCGACACTTCGGGGGAGAAATCTTGTTACGAAGAACGCATAACTAACAAGATGTCTCGACAAAGCTTGCCCAGAACCTGTCGAAGGGCTCGCATGACTCCTTGGGTCACTTGCTGGGTTAACTGGATAGCCGTTTAGATCTTTTCAAATTAGATGTTTCAATTGTAACAAAAGACTGAGCAACCCTCCATATTTATTTAATTCTCAATTAATTCAAAAACCTGAACACGATTATTGCCCGAATCAAGAACATAAATTCGTCCATCGAATACCGCAACATCGACCGGATTCTTGAAAGCACCGATTTTTGAACCTTCGTCGCCCCAGGAATAAATGAGCCGGTGATTTTGATCAAACACCACCAAACGGTCATTCCCTGAATCCGCAACGAAGAGCTTGTTTTGAGACCAGATCATGCCTTGGGGGTTGTTTAGCACACCCTTTCCAAATTTTGAAACAAAATTCCCGAAGTAATCAAATACGACGATCTGATTTGCACTTTGATCCGAGACATAAATTAAGTTGCCCGGACTGACTTCAACTTTGGCGGGATGCTCAAGCTGGCCATCCCCCCAATTAAAATCTCCAAAACTGACAACTGGCTCACCAAGTGTGTTGAGTTTTAATATCCTATTATTTTCGTTATCGCAAATAAAAAGTTCTCCATGGGCAGACACATCGACGCCACTGGGAAATCCAAATTGCAAATTAGTTGAAAAGGTTTCCTCCGAATAGAAAGAGGAAATGTAGTTTAGTTTTTTATCATAGCGTTCAATTCGTTCATTATTGAAATCGGCCACAAAAACCTCCAAACCGGTCTTTGCCGTAATATCCAGCGGGCGATCGAATTGTTCGGTTTCCCAACCGAAACCGCCAAGCGTGAACACATACTCCCCTTTATTATTAAATTTCACGATTCGATTGTTTCCAGTGTCTATAATGTAAACTGAACCTTCCGGATCAATGGCGATTGCCTGGGGTCGCGAGATAGACAATCCTAATATGGGCGCTTCAGGAAAAGCAAATAGAAACTTTACGTTATATTCTGTTACGCTCGCAAAAGGGGCGCTAAAGAACAGTACAAAATTAATAAGGAGAGTAAGCATAGATATTTTAACCAACTTTGCTTTTTTTACTTAGTTTCAATTTGCGCTCAAAGATGTTTCCATAAAAAGCAAAAAGCCGTTTCCCAAACACTTGTTTGAAACGGCCAATTTAAAATCAAAACAACATTTTTCGGAAAGTGGACTAAACTTCCATGACTTCTTCCTCTTTTTTGGCTAAGATTTCGTCCACCTCTTTAATATATTGATCCGTGAGTTTTTGAATGTCATCCATTGTGGTGTGGTATTGATCTTCGGAGATTTCATGTTCCCTTTCTATGGATTTCAACTTATCATTGGTGTCTCTACGCACGTTTCGAATTGTGATTCTTCCTTCTTCAACCAGTTTGTGACAGAGCCGAACTAAATCCTTGCGCCGCTCTTCCGTGAGCTGAGGAATTGGAAGCCGTATAAGTATGCCGTCGTTGACAGGATTTAAGCCCAGGTCAGCTTTTTGAATAGCCTTCTCGATTTCAGCAATCAGGTTTTTCTCCCACGGCTGAATGGTCAGTAGCCGGGCCTCAGGAGTATTTACGTTCGCAACTTGTTTAAGAGGAACCATTGACCCATAATATTCGACCCTCACCGTATCGAGCATCGCTGGAGACGCCTTGCCGGTTCTGATTTTGGAAAGTTCGCTGCGGGTATTTTCCACGCCCTTTTGCATACGAGTTTCTGCGTCCTTTTGAATTTCTTTAATATCCATAATTAAGTCCCGAAAATTTTGGTTCCTAATTTCTCACCTTGAATAACTCGTTTTAAGTAACCCTGTTTTGTTATATTAAAAACGACGATTGGCAGTTTATTATCCATGCACAAAGTCACCGCTGTCGTGTCCATCACTTGCAAACGACGCTTGACTACTTCTAAATAACTCAATTCATCAAACCTCTTAGCATCTGCATTCAGGTTGGGATCTGAGTCATAAACGCCGTTAACTTTTGTCCCCTTTAAAATAACATCTGCTTCAATTTCTACTGCTCGAAGCGCGGCTGCGGTATCGGTAGTAAAATAAGGATTACCGGTTCCGGCTGCAAAAATAACGACCCGGCCTTTCTCCAAATGGCGGATTGCTCTTCGGCGAATAAAAGGCTCGGCCACTTCTTCCATGTTGATTGCGGTAAGTACGCGGGTGAAAACGTCAGTGCGCTCTAAAAAATCCTGCAAAGCCATCGCGTTGATCACAGTTGCCAGCATACCCATATAATCAGCGGAGACCCGATCCATCCCGCGCGCGCTCGCTGAAAGGCCGCGAAAAATATTTCCGCCGCCGATTACAATTCCCATCTCAACACCCATCCCGTTAACTTCTTTTATTTCACTCGCGATATTCTCAACAATTTTGGGATCTATGCCAAGTCCTTGCTCACCCATTAGCGCTTCACCGCTTAATTTGAGCAAAACGCGTTTATACTGAGATGGCGGCATGTAGTTTAAAGGTAGATTAATCTGAAGGAAACTAAGATCCTAGTTGATAGCGAACGAATTTTCTGATGTTGATATTCTCGCCGGTCTTCGTAATCACTTCTGCCAAAAGTTCTTTTATATTCTTACTCGGGTCTTTAATGTAACTTTGTTCCATCAAGGCGTTTTCCTGGTAAAATTTTTCTAATTTACCCTGAACAAAACGCTCGATTATGTTCTCAGGTTTGCCTTCATTATTTGCTTGAGTTTTATAAATCTCAAGTTCTTTGTCAATTTCTCCCTGCGGGAAATCCTCACGACTCACAACCCGGGGACCGGTTGCCGCAACTTGCATTGCTATATCGCGTGCAAAATTTTTGAAATCATCGGTCTTCGCAACAAAATCGGTTTCGCAGTTTATTTCAACCAAAACTCCCAACTGACTTCCCGCGTGAATATATGCTTCAACAAGGCCTTCATCGGTTTCACGGCCAGCCCTTTTCTCTGCAGAAGCGACTCCCATTTTCCTCAGCAGCTCAACTGCTTTATCGATATCACCATCAGTTTCAGTAAGAGCGCTCTTGCAATCCATAATACCGACTCCGGTACGTTCTCTTAGTGCCTTTACTTTATCAGCCGAAATTGTCATACGTCTAAATGCCTCCACCTAATCTTGTGATGTTTTTTCTTCAGCTTTTTCTTTAGCTATTTCTTCTGCTGCCTGCACTTCTTTTATTTTTTCAGCAATCGTTTCAAGCTCCCCAGCGTCTTGGGTGACAATGACTTCATCCTTTGGTGCTTCAGTACTCTCGGGAACGACTTCTACGGTACCTTCCTCAGACTCTGGTTCGACTCTTGAGCTCATTCCTTCGAGAACCGCGTCCGCAATTGCACGCGTTATGAGGCTAACCGATTTAAAGGCGTCATCATTTGCCGGAATAGGATAGTCCACAACCTCAGGGTCGCAATTTGTGTCAACGATTGCAATTAAGGGAATATTCAATTTGATAGCTTCTGCAACGGCAATGGTTTCCTTCTTCGTATCTACCACAAACATTGCTCCGGGCAATTTATTCATATCCCGAATACCGCCTAAAACCAAATCGAGCTTTTCTCTTTCTCGTTCAATTTTAAGAATTTCCTTCTTTAGAAGTTTGTCATATGTGCCATCAGTGGCCATTTTCTCAATGTGCTTCATCCGCCTGACGCTTTTCTTAATGGTAGTATAATTAGTAAGCGTACCACCCAGCCATCGTTCGTTTATGTAATATGAACTAGACCTTTCAGCTTCGTTCTTAATAATGTCTTTTGCCTGTTTTTTGGTGCCTACAAAGAGAATTCTCTCCCCTGATTTAGTAATGTCAATGATTGCCTGACTGGCTGTCTTCAAACATTCTAAAGTCTTTTTTAGATCGATAACATAAATCCCATTTCGCTCCATGAAAATGTACTTTTTCATTTTTGGATTCCATCTGCGGGTGAGATGGCCGAAATGTGAGCCTGCGATTAATAAGTCCGGTAAAGAAACGTTCATGCTTAACTCCTTCTTGGGTTGGTCCTCCACCGGCCGATTGTTAACCCATTTCCGGGCACCCAATAATTTAAGCCGGTGTGCGTTATGGTGTTT
The DNA here is from genome assembly GCA_022562085.1 of candidate division KSB1 bacterium. Lineage (NCBI taxonomy): Bacteria > Pseudomonadati > Candidatus Zhuqueibacterota bacterium. The sequence goes on from JADFPY010000029.1 coordinate 26,895, forward strand.
TTATCGTTTAGAAAATTGAAATCTTTTACGTGCTCCCGGCTGACCGGGTTTCTTTCTCTCCTTCATTCTGGGGTCACGGGTCAGGAATCCGGCGTGCTTTAATTTAGGCCGATACTCCTCGTCGATCTTGAGCAGCGCTCTGGCAAT